>PBTE01000123.1 GCA_002726515.1 Planctomycetaceae bacterium
CTAATTCATCGTCGTCGTCTAATTCATCGTCGTCGTCTAATTCATCGTCGTCGTCTAATTCATCGTCGTCGTCTAATTCATCGTCGTCAAACTCATCACCATCACCCCGAGCCTGGGAGTCCTGAGTTCTCGGTGCCTGCTCCACGAAGGTCAAAGTTGTAGTTTCCAACTCTTTTTTGTCAGTTTCCCCGAGCGTTACGATTGTCACGGAAGACTCCTCCTCATTCTCTCGATTTCCCAACTGAGAGCCAAGTTTCAAATCCGAATCCGATCTCGATTCCGCCTCGTTGAGTACCGCTTGTGCAAGGTCCGCCGTCATTTGGGAACGCATTATTTCTCGCCGGGGCAGATCTTCCAAGCTCCGAAGACCAAATATTTGTAAGAAACGTTTCGTCGTGCTGTAAAGATAGGGTCGTCCCAATTCTTCACTACGGCCGCCAATTCTCACAAAATCTCTTTCAATCAACTGCCGCAGGACCTCGCCACAACCAACTCCCCGGATGGCTTCTATCTCGGCCCGCAAAACGGGTTGCCGATACGCGACAACTGCCAGGGTTTCCATGGCGGGCGCCGATAAACGGGTTGGCCCCAAAGCTTTGCTGAGTTGATGTAGCCACGGGGCAAATTCTCGCCTTGTCATCAACTGCATGCCACCACCGATTTCTTCCACCTGGAAAGCTCTTCCGGCAGCTTGGTAAGTCTGGTTGAGTTGACGGACGAGTGTTCTCGCTTCGGTTGCATCGGCTAAATTAGCGTACTTACTTAACCTACGGGCTGAAACGGGTTCACGCGCTAGAAATAAAATAGCTTCCAGGCGTTGTAAGCGCGGATCACAGGTAGACCGTGGCCTACCCTCCGCGATGTTCGCTGACGAGCCAGTAGTGTGCCCAGCCTGTCGCTGGCTGACAGGAGAAAATCGCAGCCAGCGATACCTGTGGGCCACACTGTGTAACTGCTCTTGAGGCAATAATGGACGACGTTTGAACATATACCGTGAATCAACAAAAAGCTATTCGGATCCCATCACTTTTTGGCGTAAATGAGGTGAAATCTGGCGCTTGCCATCGGTCTGGATTCCTCTTGGTGTGGTTGGCTCGTTCCGCGACGAGCGCGACAGTGCATCCCCTGCACTTTGTCGCCACTGGACCTAAAATATTACGAACTGGTTGTCTGGGACAAGCCTAATCGACTGCGGAGCAATCCGGATTCTGTGAACTGGACTATTCCGTCTTCACAGATTCGTCAACACTTGTTCAATCAATTCCAGGGGCTGTGAGCCAGTGACGTTGTAGATCCTGCGTCCGGATGGGATCTCCGGTGAATTCAACTCGCAAATAAAACTGTAGAATACACCGTTTTCCAGGGCTTCTAAGCGGTAATACGTAGCACCCAGCTCCTGGAGCCGGCGTTCCAAAGACCGTAGCCTTTGGAGATCGATGTTCCAGCTAACCGGCGACGGATTAATAGAAATCATTGCCTTTTGCCGCTGAGGCGACTTTTTTGAGGAAAGCCCGGCAGTGAATGTGACGTCTCCGGGAACCATCGATCCATCAACCTTCAAATGACTGTTTTTATTTGAACTCTCCTGGAATGGCTGAGCCTGGGGAAATCCAAACAAAGCGTACCCTGGCAGGCATACGAGCAGAAAGACTACAAACAATCTGCGGGCTTCAGGTTTCATGATAGGTCCAGGCAACGGGAAGGGAACGAATATTTTGTGTTGGCTTGCAAGAAACTCGACGGGCTGACAGTGCACCCGGAAAAACTCTATGTTTCGCTGACCATTCCATGCGTCCTCGCATCTTGAGGATGACGCGTTGTGTCAAAAACCACTCTGCTCAATCAGTCTGTTGGAATCGCAAACGATACGATTGACAAGGCACCCCGCACAATCGTGTTGGGTCGCATCCCGAGTTTAAAAAACGGGCAAATCATAGCCTTTGGTCATCTGACCGGAAAGGGTGAATTTGAGCTTTTTGGTTGCCAAATTCCGTGAAGATCCCCAAAATGTACGGGTCTCTCCTGGCGGCGCCTAATATGAAACGCATCAATCTCGACCACAACGCTACCACGCCCGTTGATCCCGAAGTCCGTGCAGCCATCCTAGAATGCTATCAAGCTGGCTACGTAAACCCTTCCAGTCCTCACGCGTCGGGTAGACAGTCGCGCCGCGTGCTCGAAAACGCTCGTGAACGGATCGGCGAGTTGCTTGGGTTGCGACCGAATGCGCCGCAAACAGACCACTTGGTGTTCACCAGCGGTGGCACCGAGGCCAACAACTTGGCGATCTTCGGAATCGAGCACAACCGCAATACCACTCTGTTGGTTTCTGCTGTTGAACACCCGAGTATCCTTGCCGCCGCCAAGGAATTGGAAAACCGAGGCCTCCCTGTCGTAAAGCTACCGGTCGATGCTGATGGCGTGGTCTCATTGGACAAGTTGGAATCACTTTTGACACCCGATACTCGACTGGTGAGTGTCATGGCTGGCAACAACGAAACGGGTGTCCTTCAGCCCCTCGCTGAAGTTGTTTCATGTTGCGAAACTCTCAACATCGCCCTGCACTCAGATGTAGTGCAAGTCGCCGGTACATTGCCATTAAGTTTCCGTGAGCTGGGTTTGGCAGCAATGTCCGTTTCAGCCCACAAATTCGGTGGGCCTGTGGGTATCGGGGCCTTGGTGTTGAGGCATGATTTAAAATTGAAGCCTCTTCTGTTTGGAGGATTTCAGCAGGCCGCTTTCCGCCCAGGCACCGAACCGGTCGCAGCGGTCGTGGGAATGTGCCGCGCTCTGGAACTAAGCCACGCTACCCTGGCATGTAGCACGGCACGGATGGGCCAATTACGGGACCAATTCGAGGCTGTTTTGGCGTCAGAACTGCCACAGATCGAAGTCCACGGAAGTTCTGCTGAGCGGCTTCCGCACACGAGCAACATCGCCTTTCCTGGACTCGATCGCCAGGCGCTGCTCATGGCACTCGACCTGGCCGGAATTGACTGCTCGACCGGGTCCGCCTGCGCCAGCGGGTCTTCGGAAAGTTCTCATGTGCTGCTTGCGATGGGTTGTGCCGAAACGCTGGTCAACGGCTCTCTCCGCTTCAGCCTTGGTCGGCAGACAACACAAGACGAGATCGAATGGGCAACTCGGGAAATCATCAGGATTGCCAGGGGATTGTGGAGCCAGTCAGCCGGCTTCAAATCAGCAACTGGACCTCGCTAACGATGGGCAAAAAGGCTATAATCTTGGCATTCTGGGAAGGTGCATCTGGCTGACGAGGGGCCGGTCTTGTAACACGGGCGACGTCTGTCAGAAACCTGCCCAAAAAGTTCGGTTCGCGTGGCTACAGGATTTTCGCTCGCCAAGGCCGCGTCGATAGAGTTCACCCCTCGCCGTTAAGATTATCGCTACGGAGTCGCGATTGGTAACAGGCACATTTTCTATCCCGCTGGAACGAACTGGCTATGATGTGGATGGTTCCAATCCCTCTGCAAGTCTTCCCCTGCGCCAATATGTGGCTGGTATCGAGAACCACCTGTTGCAGGTCGTCGCCGACACGTTTGTCGACTCTAGCCCAGCATTCAGTCGTCTTTTATTACACGGCCCTACTGGAACAGGTAAAAGCCATCTCCTTCGCGGACTTCTGGCTCGCTGGAAGGATGCCCATCCGCACCGGCAAGTTGTCTTTTGTAGCGGGCGAGATTTTGCTCGCGACTCTTGTGACCCCACGGACGCGTTAGCAACAAAATGCCCCGACTTTCTCAACAGTTCCTGGTTTATTCTTGACAATATCGAGGAGCTTGTAGAATATCCTCGCGCCCAGGCTCGACTTTGTGGGATTCTGGATGAGCGCAGTCGCTTGAACCGGCCTTTCGTTGCAATCGGTCGCCAGCATCCTACCGAACTTCGCCTGTTAGCCGCCCTTTCCAGCCGCTTGAGTGATGGCCTGGTGGTTCCCGTGCAACTGCCCCGCACAGTTACGCGGGCCGCCCTGTTGCAGCACATGGCCAGTCATCGCAAGCTGTCCTTTGACCGCACCGCCGCCTGGAGGCTTGCCAAATCCTTGTCCGCCACTTATCCACGATTGCTGCGGTCACTCTTGGAGTTGGAAAAGCGGGCCGCGCCCATGCGACACATTACGGTAAACGACGTGGCTGACTACTTTCGATCACAGTCATGCGGTTGCTGCCTGGACTCACTGGCCCAAATGGTTGCTGACGAGTTTGGCATTACAGTCCACAATCTGCGCAGCTCGTCGCGACAACGCACCGCCGTCTCTGCTCGGGGCATTATGATTTACCTCGCCAGGGAAAACCGCGTGGCAAACTTCAGTCAGCTTGGAAAGTTCCTGGGGGGCCGTGACCACTCCACTGTTTCCCACGCCTGGAAGACGATGTGCAAGAGAATCCAAAGCGAACCCACGCTGCAGCGATCCCTGACAGAACTCAAAACTCGGCTCTCCCTTTCGCCCACGTGACGTGGGGAAAACCTGTCGGCAACTGGCTAGCTAATGTTGGCCAGTCCGGCAATCGATCGAACAGATTGCTGAGCACCGTTTTAGTGACATGCTTTCGTCCAGTAGTTGACCTTTTGTCAACAGGTTTTACCGACCCTATGATTGTTTCTTAAATACTTTGTATGGCTGCTGTTAGGTGTTTTTCCTTTAAACCGTCAACAATCGTCCTCTTGTTACTACTACTACTATTCTTTTTTAAAGACTAGATAAGAGTAGTTGTTCCGGACCATCAAGAAATAGCTAAAACCACTTAGAAAACCCTTTAGAAAACGTCATCGCCATGAAAATCATTGCAGACCGAGAAAAATTGCTGGCCAGTTTCCAGACGGCAGCTAGTGTGGCACCCACCAGGAGTCCCAAACCGATTCTTCAAAATGTCAAATTGGAAACGACTGAGAACGGATCAACATTGATCGCCACCGATCTGGAAGTAGGCATTCGTTTGGATGTTCCTGGTATCCAGGTAGAAACAACCGGGGTGGTTCTGTTACCAGAGCGTCAGTTTGGATCCATTTTGAGGGAAAGCACAGACGAAAAACTTGCCATCGAATCGAACGACCAGGGAACACTGGTTCGAGGGGATCGAAGTAACTTCCAACTGGCAAGCGAAGATCCAGATGAGTTTCCCGAAGTCGTCGTATTTGAAGAAGAAAAATATCATGAAGTGCCGGCTCGCTTGTTCAAAGAGTTAATCCGGCGCACCGCTTTCGCTACAGACACAGAAAGCAGCCGTTACGCGTTGGGTGGTGTCATGCTGGAACTCGAGGAAGATAAGGTTATCAGTGTGGGAACGGATGGCAGGCGACTGGCCAAGATGGAAGGCCCCGCACAGAGCGTAGGGGGACACGTGTCTAATAATTCACAAACGATTGTCCCCACCCGATCCATGCAACTGATCGATAAGGCGTTGTTTGACGACGACGCGGAAATTAGGGTAGCAGCGCGAGCGAATGACCTGTTAGTAAAGAGTCCCAGAGCTACTATTTTTTCTCGTTTGGTGGAGGGCAGATTCCCAAAATGGCGAGAAGTGATACCGCAATGGCAGGATGCGCAGTCCATAGAACTGGCTGTGGGACCATTTTTCTCCGCCCTGCGCCAGGCGGCAATAGTATCAAGTGAGGAGAGTCGCGGAATCGATTTTATTTTTGGGGAGGGCTCACTGGAATTAGCTGGTTCTACGGCGGAAATCGGGAATACGCGGGTAAGCATGCCGATCACTTATAGCGGACCATCAATCCAGATTACCCTGGATCACCGGTACGTAGGTGATTTCCTGAAAGTATTAGACCCAGAAAAAAGTTTTACGTTAGGAATACGTGATTCAGAGAGTGCCGGCTACTGTTCAACAAGTGATGGGTATGGGTACGTGGTGATGCCGCTCGCAAAAGAGCGACCTTAAGAGGCAAGTGTTTTGGAAAAACAGACATGCGGCGAAAGAGTCGAGGACCACAACGGATAGGAGACGTTCTGGCCAATGTCATGGCCCGGCGCGGCTACGGAAATCAACAGTCCAGCGAGGAGTTGGAAGCCACCTGGCGACGGACAGCAGGACAAAAGCTGGCAGATGTCAGCCGACCGGGCAGTCTGCGAAGAGGGACCTTGGAAATCGTGGTCAAGAATTCATTGGCCCTACAAGAGTTAGCATTTCAGCAGAAAAGGATCTTGCAAGATCTCAACACGGTCTACTCACCGGAAAAAATTAACAAACTCCGCTTTCGTGTGGGAAATATAGATTAAGACAAGTAAAAAACCAAATTGAACCGGCAGGGTTCCGCGGATCAAAGCATGGCTGGATCCACCATCTGCCGGCCCCGTTTATCAGGCAATTCGCCCGGTGGAAGAGAGCCTACAAGGAAAAACATGAGCGAAGCCGCAAAACCAAAACGGCAGGATGCCAACAAAGAGTACGGCGCTGAAGATCTGGAACATTTGTCTGATTTAGAGCATGTTCGAGAGCGGCCTAGTATGTACATCGGTGACACGGCTGCGCGTGGCCTGCATCACCTGGTGTACGAGGTCGTCGACAATTCGATCGACGAAGCGATGGCGGAGTTTGCCACCATGGTTCAGGTCATTATCAACAACGACGGGTCGGTTTCAGTGGAAGACGACGGCCGTGGTATTCCGATCGAGCGCCATGAGCAGTTGTCGGAAGAGACGGGCCGCGAGGTCTCGACGTTGGAAGGCGTAATGACAGTACTGAAATTCGGCGGGAAATTTCAGAAGGGTGCATATCAAACATCGGGAGGACTGCACGGTGTCGGCGTAACGGTCGTTAATTTCCTCTCCGAGTGGTGTGAAGTCGAAGTCTATCGCGACGGCCATGTTTATCAACAGGAATATGAATGTGGTATTCCCGTTGCAGAAGTTCGCCGTCTGGGAAGTACTACCAAAGTAGGAACCAAGACGACTTTCAAGGCGGACACAAAAATATTTCAAACCACGAAATTCATATACGACACGTTGCAAAAACGGCTGCAAGAGCTTGCCTTTTTGAATCAAGGAGTCCGCATTTTCTTCCAAGACGAGCGTTCGGGAGATCAAGAGGAGTTCTACTACGAACGCGGAATTATCGAGTTCGTCGAGTACCTCAACCGTGCCAGCGAGGCCCTCTACCGGGAACCGATATTCATCGAGGACGAAACAGATAGTGTGGGCTGCCAGATTGCACTTCAATACACGACTGAATTCACTGAAAACGTTCATTCCTACGTGAACAATATCCACACGACTGAAGGGGGGACACATGTTTCAGGGTTTCGTTCGGCCCTGACCCGCACGCTCAACAGCTATGCCAAGCGAACCAATCTCTTCAGCGATATTGTTCCAACCGGAGATGATTTTCGAGAAGGAATAACTGCGGTAATCTCGATGCGCGTCCCCCACCCGCAATTCGAGGGACAGACGAAGACGAAGCTGGGAAATAGTGAAGTGGAAGGGATCGTGGCTTCAGCGGTTAGCGAGCACCTTGGAAAATACATGGAAGAAAACCCCAAGGAGGCCAAGTTGATTGTCCAGAAAGGCATTTTGGCAGCGGAGGCCAGGGTGGCGGCGCGAAAAGCGAAGGAACTCTTGCGCGAACGCAAGGGTGCCCTGTCGGGCGGCGGGCTGCCGGGCAAGCTACGGGACTGCTCGAGCAAGGAGGTAGAAAAGTGCGAACTCTACCTGGTCGAAGGTGATTCGGCAGGAGGGAGTGCGGAAGGTGGCCGCCTGCGGGAATATCAGGCCATCCTGCCGCTGCGAGGAAAAATCATCAACGCCTACAAGTCGCGTGAAGACAAGGTACTGGCTAACGAAGAAGTGCGCAGCATGATTCACGCGATTGGTGCGGGTATCGGAGAAGATCAGGATCTGGAAAAGCGGCGGTACGACAAAATCATCATCATGACAGACGCGGACGTCGACGGATCTCACATTCGCACGCTCCTGCTTTGTTTCTTCTATCGGCAAATGTATGACCTGGTCGACGGCGGTCACGTCTATATGGCTCAACCGCCGCTGTTTCGTGTGAAGCAGAAGAGGAAGACTCACTATGTTCAAACCGAAGAAGAAATGAAGGAGCAGTTGCTCGAAAACGGTTTAAGAGAAGCGGTTTTGGATGCTGGTGAAGGTTTGTCTGTTGCCGACAAGGATATGGAGCGACTCTGCCACTGCCTGGCCGCTATGGAGGAGGCCTTGCTGGCGCTCGAACGGCGCGGAGTTAACCTGAGAACGCACGCGGAACGTCAGGATGTCGAAACAGGCAGGTTGCCGGTCTACCACGTATTTTTCGGACGCGACGAACATTGGTTTACGACGCGGGCAGCCTTGGATGAATTTCTCCAGGAGCGTGAAAAGGAAGCGGGACAAGAACTTTCTGTGAGCGATCGTCCTGAACCCAGCAGCAATGGAAATGGTGATGCTACGATAGCAACGCCGAAGATCCACATGACAGAACTTCACGAAGTACGCACGATCAATAGCCAACTGAAAGAATTAACAGGGTTCGGTTTTGACATCCAAGCGTTGATTTCACAAGACCGAACGGGGATCGAAGGCGCACGCTACACGCTGCGGCGCGGAGAGAGTGAAATTGGCCTGGAAGACCTGCGGGGGCTGCTGTCAGCGGTCCGGGCGGCAGGGGAAAAAGGATTGACGATAACGCGCTTCAAGGGCTTGGGAGAAATGAATGCGGAAGAACTGCGCGAAACAACGCTCGATCCAACGAACCGAACGTTGATCAGGGTCACAATGAAAGACGCAACTGCCGCAGACGACATGTTCCGGGTGCTGATGGGTGACAAGGTTGAACCCCGCCGCGAGTTCATTGAAAAACACGCGCTTGACGTGCGCAACCTGGATGTTTAGCAATCTCTTGGAGAGTGACCCTAGAGAAGGATCTCACATCATGGTTCAGGTGGGCGTCTGGTGAGGCTACAACGCCTCGGGGGGCCGTTGGGCCACTTCCCATCGCCAATCAATGGAAGCGAATCGATATCCCACTGCCGACGACATAGTCGTCGGCAGCGTCGTTCAGTCCGACTCCCGCGCGGATATCCCACTGGATGTCGTTGGAGAGCAGGAGCGTAAATCCACCATTGAAGTAGTGTTCAGGTAGAGCGGTGTCGGAACTGTGTGGAAAGAACGCAAACCATTCGGTGTAAGCACCCAGGTCCTCCGTCAACGAGTAAGCCACTGTCCAAGACTGGGCCCATTCCGTATACTCCTCGGCCGTCAGTTCATCAGTCACTCGATTGAACTGGGTACTGCCGGCGGTCGAAATACAGTCGTTGATGTCCCAGGCATAGACCCAGTTCAATCCGGGCAAAAATTCGTCATTCGTGAATCCACCGGACCCCGTCGGAACAAACGTTTGGGGAATAATCGCCATTTCCGGCAGCAGGCATTCTTGCGGCGAGAGGGCAATTTTAAATCCCAGGTACAGATCAGATGCGCCCGAGTCGTCCACGCCGTTGACCTTTTCACTGACGAACGACTGCTGAGCGCGAAATTCCAACCAGTCGGCAAAAATCCCGTAACGTAAAAGCGGTTCAGGATAGAAGTGCGAAGCCGTCCGGTCGGGACCGTCATTGTCATAAACGTAGGTGTAACCTATTTCCAACTGTGCCACACCGCGTCCGACCGTTGAACTCGCTTCGGTAAAGTCCGGCCGGTCTGTGACGAGGGGAGCCTCAAGGTCGGGACCGCCAGAAAAGCTGTTACCGCAACTCCACTGGAGAAGTGTTCCACACGACCTGCAGTCGTGGGTGCCGTAGTGGTATGCTCGCCCACCGTTATCATACCCGGCAGCTACGCAACAACTTTTTTCCAAACAGGCCGTAGCGGAGATGAGAAAAAGCAGGAGACGGATCAGTGGAATCGTTGTGCAGGAACGACATGAACCGCGGTGAAAACAGGGCATCATCTTTGGAATCCTTTCAGCCATTTTCGAGCATCGGAGATGCAAGAAAAAGGTAACGCCGTGGGGGCAGCGCAGCGTCGGTCCATCTTGGTGTTCTTATCGTCAGGCGGCGAAGGCCACCGAAAACAATGTTTAACAGACCGAAACCTCGGGAAAGGTAGCAGCTTCCGCACGATTGGTTGACTTGAATCGGTATATCCGTCAGAACCGGTATTGCAACCAAATCCAGTACGCACAAATCCCTTGACCCTCCCCTTTTTGTTTGAAAGTTTAAATTGTAATAAGGTGTGGAGTTGTTTCTGTGTCTGGAAAAAGGACTGCTGGTGACTCGAGGCGTCTTGCCCGCCTCCAGTGCGCACGTTCGTAGTTCCACCGCGACACCCGCTCCGGACGCGTTAGAACACGGGTTATGCTTGAACCAACCGATGGTCCCCGCCAGTGAACCGTTGGCCCGGTGATGGCGTGCTCTTGATGATGCCGAGCTTGCGGCGCTGATCCCGGCTTGCGGGGCAATGGTGTCGAGTGAGTCTAAGTCAGTGTTTCGGCATGTGTGCGGGCAATGGCAGCGATTGCTGCGCGGTCTTCGTAAGCCACCTGCGTCAGTGGAGGCCGTACCGGGCCACCCGCTCGCCCCAGCGATTCCAAAGCGACCTTGATGCCGCTGATTCCATAACCCGGTTTGATGGTGCGCAGCTTCACGACCGGTGCGATGCGCTGCTGACGTACCTGCTTCATGGTTTCCACGTTTCCGGAAATTCCTTGTCGCCAGAATTCGAGACACCCCTGGGGGACGAACGTGGCGACGGCTGTCGTGAAAGCAGCGGCCCCCTCAGCCAGTGTTTTCTCAGCGTGCGCTTCGCCTTCTGCGACCCAGAGAAACTCTTCACCAACCAGTGGACCGAGAGCCCGGCCGACTTCGACATCACCGCTGGCGTCCTTGAACCCCACCAGGTTGGGGAGCTCTGCCAGCCGAGCCAGCAATTCGGGCCAGGCGTCGCTGTTGCCGCAGGGATAAGCCATGGCACCGATTTCAACCGAATTGGCCACTTCGCGCAGGAAGTGATAGGGTCCCTCCACACCGTCACAGGCGTTGGGGCTGGCGAAGATTAGAATAGCGTCGACACCCGCTTTTTGGGCGTTACGGGCCATGGCGAGGGCATTACCGTACCCACCTCCCACGCCGGCCACCACTGGCACCTTTCCCCGGGCACCTCGCACGGCTGCGTCGACGAGTTCCTCGTGTTCGACGGCACTGAGGCTGAACAACTCACCCAGGCCTCCAGCCACGACCACAACCATCTTTTCCGGATTGGCTTTAGCGTGCACCAGTACGTTTCGATACAGACCGTCAGCGTCTAATTTGTAGTTTGATAGAAAAGGTGTCGTCAGGAAATTGTGCACACCTTTTAATCTGCTGACGAGTTCTTTTTTGTTGTTAGAAGGGGTTCGCTTCGAATTAGCACGCGCGGAGCGACGACGCGCCCCCACAAGTCCACCGGCGGCCAGGCCGAGGCTCCGCAGCACCACCCGTCTCGATAATTTCGACGCAGCCATCATTCGTTAAATCCGCTTGAACATCTCCACAACTTTTTGCAGCGACTTGAGTTCGTGGATCTTCGGGATCATTTTCTTTTCGGCGGCTTCCATTTCAAGTGCCCTTTCTAACACAGCGCCCACATGGTCGGCGGGTATACAAACGACGCCGTCTCGGTCGCCGACGATGTAATCGCCACTCGATACAGCCACACCGCCGCAGAGGACCGGAACGTCACGACCAATGCTGGCTGCGCGGCCCAGCATGGTAGAAGGGCTGATGCTGCGGCAAAAGACGGACAATCCAAGTGCCTGGATCTCATCGACATCTCGTACGGCACCGTCAACGACCACGCCGGACATACCGCGGACCTGGGCCGTTGTAGCCATTAGACCACCCAATCCTGTCACGTTCAGATCTCCGGTGACCACGACCATAATGTCACCGGGCCCAGATTCGTCAATCACTTGAACGCCATGAAACGGCCCGTTGCCTTTCTCGTTGGTAACAGAGTCCAGCGCACCGAAGAGCACGGTCTTCGCGCGTCCCACCATCCTCTGCGTAGAACTGACCGGTCGCATGTCGTAGGACATAAAGCCACGCTGACCAACGACCTCGTCCACCGCGTCTGAAAGTGTGGCTGCGGGAATGTTTTCCAGTTGTGATAACAAACTATCGGAGTGCGTGCTCCTGCCCGCAGCAAATTGCAGAGCGACCTCCAGGCCGAAAAATCCTGCCAGAAATACCAGCAGCCAGATCTTCCAGGAAGACGAGTGAATGAACGTCCGAAGTGGACGAATGTTGGGGTTAACGTTCGACAGGGGCGTTTGTCCGGTGGCGGTAGGTTTTGGATTCTGAATCATCAGTTTTCTCTCCGCGAAATAAATCGGTGACAAGGAGATCTGTCCAGTATTAGCATGTCATGAGGATAGATAGCGTTCACCCGAATTGCAAGTGTCCGCGGCACCCGGTCGTTCAAAACAGAATCTTCGATAGCCGCCAGGAACCAAGTTATTTGTGGCAAGGAGCGATTACCCAAACGAGTTCGAAAGTAGTCAATCAGTGATGAGTGCTGAAGATGTGTCGGGAGCTCGGTAAACAGCTACCTGAAACTTTACAGGGCGAACGTTTCAGACGGGCAAGGGCGACAAAAGGAGAGGACCGATAACATGACGAGATCAGACAGGGAAAAGGAAATGGCGAGGTTCGCGCTCCTTGTTTTGCACGACTCCGGTAGTGTATCATCGAAACAGAATTCAACTGACCGCAACAAGGTTTTTGACAAGAGGAGTAATTATTATGTGGTCTTTCCATCGCCGGAATTTTTTGGGACGAGGCGCCGCATTAGCCACAGCCGGTGCTGCAGTGCTGTCAGTGAAATCGTTTCCGCGCCGTATTGCTGGTGCAGGTACGACGGCCAACGGTGCCGGAGCCGAAGCACGGCTGAAAGAACTGGGGATTACGTTGGGCGCACCGAGTCAACCGGCAGCGCCTTTCCAGCCGGGTGTACTGGTGGACAACATGCTGTATATCTCGGGACACGGACCGCGAAAGTCCGAAGGTGGTTTCGTGAAGGGGAGAGTCGGCCAAACACTCACATTGGAAGAGGGTAAGAAGGCTGCACGGCTGACGGGTCTCGACATACTCAGTACGGTCCGTGACACCCTTGGCTCGCTCGACCGGGTAGCCCGATTAGTGAAAGTGACGGGCATGGTCAACAGTACGGACGATTTCGAACAGCATCCGCAAGTGATCAACGGATTCAGCGAATTGATGATCGACGTGTTTGGTGAAGAATTGGGAAAAGGAGCCCGTAGCGCCGTGGGAATGAGCGGATTACCTTTTGGTATTGCCGTGGAAGTGGAAGCCATCTTCCAAGTCCGGGTGTGATTATGCAAACCAGGATCTCGCGTCGGAAGTGGTTGGGTAACGCCTGCTCGATACCGGTTGCCGGTGCGATTGTAAGGCGGTGTTTGGCGGTTCCGACAAGCTCACTACGGGAAAGTGTCGTTGATGCACACGTGCACATCTGGACAGATGATTTTGAGAATTATCCACTAGCGGATGGTTTTACCAGCAAGGATCTCTGGTTCCCCAGCTTCACGGCTGAGGAATTAATGCGACTGGGGGCGGAAGCCGGTGTCCATCGCTTCAATCTGGTGCAAATGACCTGGTACGGATTGGATCACCGTTACATTCTAGACGTCATTCAGCACTATCCGGGTCGATTTGTGGGTACTGGAATAGTGCCCGCTATTACGGATGTTTCTTTGGCAGACCCCGGTGCGACGATGGTGGAATTGTCCAAAGGGGGGATCTACGCCTTTCGTATTCGTGGCGAGTCGACTCGTCCGCAATTCAACGACTCGGCACGGTGGATGGATCATCCGGGCTTTAACAAAATGTTTTCCGCTGCCGCCGAGCATCGTTTGGCGCTTAGTTTTCTCATGACACCGGCTGACCTTCCCGAAGTCGACCGCATGTGCACCAAGTTTCCCGATACACCCGTAATCATCGATCATTTTGCGATCATCGGGGCGCAGAGTAAGTTTGTCGAAGATGAAATTCAGCAACTCTGTAAGATGGCCCGTCATCCGCAGGTACTGCTCAAGATCGGTGCGTTCTACGGTTTGGGTAACAAGCAACCGCCTTACCTTGACATGTTGCCCTTGATACGGCGAGTCGTCGATGCATTCGGACCTGAACGATGCATGTGGGAGAGTGACTCGCCACTGCAAACAAAGGATGGTCACACCTTTGCGGCCGCCGTCGATATTATTCGAGTCCACGCCGATTTCCTGTCGGACTCGGATAAGCAGCAGATTCTAGTCCGAACGGCAGAGAACTTTTTCTTCAAACGGTAGTCGATATGCTGCGACCTAAATTTTACAGCAACGGGGAAGTAAACGATGCAAAATCAAGATCATCGTCGGGGATTTTTTAAACGGGTAAAACTTATGGCGGCCGGGGCCATGGGTGCGCCGCTAGCGCTCGCATCCGGTGTCCCAGCGCAGGAAACCAGGTCACTCCCGTCCGCACGGGGCAGCTTGGCCAAGACGCCCAACGGGTTCGTGCACCCACACCGTGTGTTGTTGTGGGAGAACACGCGCAAGGAATATCGCGAGCTGCAGGAATCGGGCCAACTGAAAGCGGCTATCCTGCCAACCGGGTCCATTGAACAACACAACGAACACATGGCGATGGTGGCGGATGTCGCGATCGCGACGCTCATCAGCCAGAAGGCGGCGCTGGATTTGTATCCGCATGTTATCGTTGCACCACCCAGTCCATGCGGGTACGCACCATATCACATGGCGCGTCCGGGTACGCTCACGTTGCGCAAAGAAACCTTCCTGGCTTACATCCTGGATGTGATGAGTTGCTTAAAGGCACATGGGGTGCGCACGATCATGATCCTTAACGGGCATGGCGGTAACCATCACCCGATCCAGGAGGCCTTGCCGAAATTTCGCTCGGAGTTGGGCATTAATATCGACGCGGATTCGTACTGGACGGGTGCCAATCGTGAATACACGTCGCAATTCATGCGAGCCAAACAGCCAACGTCGCACGCGGGCGAATTTGAGACGTCGATTTATGCGGCTGCTTTTCCGGAACGACTGCGACCTTTCACGATGGCCGACTATGACCATGCCCATCTCAACTACGAATCCGGCTTCTCGCCGGAGATTCAAGAATTTTTGCGACGGGACGGACGAACCTTTAAAAACGGGCGGATCGATGCCAGGGGTGAAAATAAAAGAGATCGCCGTCGACAGGAGGAAGCCCTGTTGGCAAGACCGGAGACAGGCGAAAAGATTCTCTCAAAAGCGATTGAGTTCGTTGCCGACCGCGTGAAGCAAATGATCGCAGCGACGGAAGCTGGCAAGTCGTGGCCGGTGTCATGACGATGTTTGTTTGGCTGAAACGCGTCCCGTGGGGTCGAAAGCCATCGAGTGGACCGAGCAGTCAAAACAAACGAGTGAGAGGCGGCGGGTGATGGTGTAACGCGAAGTTAAATCTAGTGAAAGGAAGTGTTTTCGGCTACAATGGGTTGACAAGTCCTAGCCGTTGTTCCTGGTGCGGCACTGAAACGAACCATGGAGTGCCACTGCCCGGGACGTCCCGGGCTGCTGATGCAGCCAGCAGAAATTTGTTCCGAGCCTTTGCATGTTGAATATTGGCGACTTTCCATCCAGAACGTGTGGCGGTATCACACGCAGATCATTCTTGCGGCTTGGCAGTAGCCTGCCCATGGCGTGGGCGCTTCCGGGGAGTCTTCAACAGGCCTCCGCCGCAGAAACGCCCAGAGCGAAGTCCGTCCTGTTTGTTTTCCTCTGGGGCGCGCCGAGCCAGTTGGACACATTCGATCCGAAACCTGACGCCCCTATCGAATACCGGGGTCCCTTTGGCGTCATTCCGACAAGGACTCCGGGAGTCCATTTCACGGAGTTGCTGCCGCGCATGGCCACGCGCAGCGACCGCTTCACCCTGGTTCGCTCGAACGTAGCCATCTCCAGTTCGTCGGGACATCCCAAGGGAGGGACCGTGGCGCTCACTGGTTTTGAAGAACAGCCCGAGCCAGTGCAACCGACTTTTGGATCCATCGTCGCGAAACATCGGGGTCAAACCGGATACCTGCCCCCCTTTTTTTCACTGGCTAGTGGGAAATTGACGGCGGGGGGCGAGTACATCAAGGGGGATGGTGGCGGGAAACTGTCCACCGCCCACGATCCATTCATGGTTGGTTGTTCGCAACAGGGCGAGGTGGATATTCCCACGCTCAAAGTGTTGCAAGGCCTGGCTCCTAACCGGATCAGCGATCGCAAATCGCTGCTGAACCGTCTTGATGCGAAGCGGGCACAACTGGATAGTTGGGCATCGAGGCAATGGCAGCGGACCTATCGTTCTGCCTACGATTTGCTCATGAACCCCAAGGCTCGGGCCGCACTGGATCCCACGCGTGAATCCCCGGCCACCCGGGCACGATACGGACATTCGCAGTTTGGGCAGACTGCACTGTTAGCAAGACGACTGGTTGAGGCGGAGGTGCCCTACATTCAGCTCAACTACAGTCGGGATGTTGACGCTTTCAACCCGGGTTATGAAATTGGATGGGATACCCATATTTATAATTTCGAGCTTTTGCAGGACCAGCTCTGCCCGACGTTCGACCGCGCTTTCACTGCTCTGCTGGACGACCTTTACGACCGTGGCCTGATAGACCAGACGCTAGTCGTTTGCAAAGGAGAATTTGGGCGCACTCCGAAAATCAATGTTCGCGCTTCCCGCGATCATTGGACAAATTCCTACTTTTCTATTTGGGCAGGTGGCGGCGTGGAACCAGGTCGCGTGATCGGTGAAACGGATCGACTGGGCCAAGATCCCCGCTCGGGACCGATTGTGACTCCCCTGCGTGTTGGCACGACCATTGCTGAATTGGCGGGTGTGGATACGCTGGCACGCGGAGAAATGCGCGTGCTGGATGGGGGAACGGTGGTTGATGAGCTTTTTTGATCGAAAGCGGCAGTACTTGGTTGGCAGCATGATTCTGCTTCTTCTGGGGCCGTGGCCCAGTTGTGCTGAAGAACCAGTTCGTTTGACCAGTGATGGTCGTCTGAAAGCCACTCCCGTATTTAGCCATGACGGCACCGAGCTGGTTTTTGCGGTGTTGGAAAATCCCAAGATGTTCCGGCTCATGACCATGCAGCTTGCGGATCGCTCCGTGGAGCCACTTCGCAAGGCGGCTACAACGGCTGAATTTGAACCGGCCTGTTCTCGCGATGGCCGTTATTGTGCTTTCGTCCGTCAACGCGGAGTGTTGAGGTTGTCGGTGGCAATCCTCGACAAGCAAACCGACACGCTGGTGGAGGTCCTGCCCCCACCCGGTTTTGCGGGAATGCGCAGTCCCACTTTTTCGCCCGACAACTCGCGAGTGTTGTATTCGTTTGCCGATGAAAGCCGGCAACAGATATTTTCCACCGACCTTCGGGCCAACGACCCACAGAAACTGACCAACAGTCCGGGGATCAACAACTGGCCCAATTTTTCGCCAGATGGAAAGGAGATTGTCTTTGGGTCATCACGCGATGGCAACTTCGATATCTATTTGATGCAGTGCGATGGGTCGAATGTACAACGGCTCACTCACAACCCGGTCCAGGACATTCGCCCCCGCTTCTCACCTGACGGAAAACGAATCGTATTTGTTGGCCATCGGCACGGCAACAGTGAAATCTATGTGATGGATCGCGACGGTACAAACCTCGTTCGAGTCACGCACCATCCGGAACGGGATGATTACCCCGACTGGCACACCGATGGAAAACAATTGGTAGTCGTTTCCGAAAGAGGTGGCCGACACGACCTGTACCTGGTTCGTGTTCCCTGATCTGTGGCACGGTCGTGGGACCCGTTTGACCGCTCCTCACTTTTCTCCAGGTGGTCCGGAGCCCGATTGACCAGTTCCCGGCGATCTTCGGGCATGGTTTTTGGGACTCGGTGGTGACGTGTCAACTGGTGGGAAACGGATACAATGGATTGGGAAACAGGTCTGGTAGTTTTGCGCGCGCACGTTGCTACCGGGGGCAATCGCACCTAGTAAAGCTTCCACCCACGGGAGTGCTATTTTTACCGAGGATCAGCATGTCCGAATTATTTTATCGTTGCTTGTACCGGTCGATCCACTGTCACTTCCGAACACCACTCTTGGTCCTGCTTACGTTGACGGCCCATGCGTTGGCACAGGTCGATGAAGTCTCGGAATCGGAAGTTAGGGTCTACGAAAACCAGTTCAACCCGATCGAGAATCCACAACCGATCCTGGGGGATTACCCCGAGTTTGTACAGCCGGTGGTAGAGACACGTCGCTTCGAGGCGCCGATGCTCGTGAAGGATGTAGATGCCGATCTGGAAGTACGTGCCTGGAGGTTTTCGTACAACGCGCGTGGGATCATTGAAATGCCCAACCGATTACGAGCCAAGCAGACGGCCGTGGTCGTTGTGCATCCCTGGGGCATTGATGACGGGCAGGGATGGCGGACCCCGGAACCAGCAGGAGCTGCTGATTTCTGTACGCCGGAAAAAAATGAGTTGGCGGGCCGCCACCTCCGGAAAATCGTTGATCCACTGCTGACGCGATTGCGCCCGCATGTGGCCCTGGTGATGTACAGTTTGCGAGGCAAGGAATATCCGGTCCATCGACAAGCCTATCGTTCCATGACAAACAACCCCACCGCCGCTGAAAAGACTGCAGGCCGAGAGAAAATGCGCCAGATTCTGAATCGTTTCGATTATCAGGGTAAAGCCTTACCGCGGGAACTCAAGCTCTCGTCCGATTTGCCCGTGGTGGACTACTTCCGACAGTTCCCGGGCCTGCAAGCAGATGCCAGGAGCAACCACGCAGGTTTCTGGGATTTGCCGATTCCGGTGAACAGCGCAATCACGATGCATGACGACGATGTGGTGGTATATGATCAACAGGGATACCATGCTCTGAGAACGTTTTTGAAACAAAATGGGGTACGCCACGTACTGCTAACCGGTTACGCGACGGACATGTGCTTTTGCGAAACCACGGCCGGATACAAGAACCTTTCACAAGATTTCAATGTCTTCCTGGTAGGCGATGCGACCCTGGCGACGTTTCCAGCCAACATGACCCCTAGCTATGCCACCAATGCTCACATTTCGTTTGCATCACTGGATCAATTGGTGACGCAAGTCTCGTGGATTCGTCTGACTGACAAAAACGGATCGGGCCACCCGGATCTTACCGATTAACCCGGGAGACTTGTTTGCCCAGACTGGTGGATTGGCGGAAATTCATAAGCGGCAATTTTTAGGGCAAACACGGCTTTTTTGCCCCAGGTTGTTGGTTCCCAGGCAGCACGACCGGGGGGTCGACGAAGAGGCGTAAATTGTATTAGAAACGGGGTGTCTCGAACGCGACGTGAAGGAATCGACGGCAGCCCGGTGTTGTTGGTGTCCTCAGTACGCTTCCCAGGCCCAGCAGTACGCGGAAGTCAAACCCTTCGTGGCAGGGGCTATTTCTTCCGTCCCACAAGAGACCAATCAATTCCATGCTATTCGACACGCACACCAACCTGATGTGGTATCCCGACCATCTTTCAGACGAATTTGTTCAACTCGGTTGGGAAGCCAAAAAGGCGAAGATGAAACTTACCCCGGATGTCTACTTTGCCGGGAAAGAGAACCCGGTGAACAACGCATTTGACTCGCGTCCGGAGCAACTCCTCGAAGCGACCAGCGAATGTGACAAGGTCATCGTGTTTGGTATTCAGGCACCGTTTTGCGGTATCCGGGCTGACCAGCAGTTGATCGCAAAATTCGTCGAGGAACATTCCGATCGCTTCATCGGCTGGTGTTCGGTTGATCCCAACGACGCAGACTGTGTTGATCAACTCGAGCACTACGTAAATGACCTTGGGCTGCGCGGTCTGAAGTGTTCGCCGATCTACCAGAACTGGGACCCGCAGGATCCGCGGCACCTGCCGCTGTTCCGCAAGGCGGAACAACTTGGCATTCCGGTCAATATTCATCAAGGAACCTCTTTCGTGCGTCCCGGACCGCTCAAATTTGCCAACCCGATTCTTTTAGAGGACATCGCGGTGGCCTGCCCGGATCTGCGAATTGTGATCGCCCACATGGGACATCCCTGGGAAGACGAGTGTGTCGTACTGATCCGCAAACATCCCAATTTGTACAGCAACATCTCGGCCCTTCACTATCGACCGTTGCGCCACTATCAAGCCTTCATGTCAGCGATTGAATACGGAGTTGAACACAAGCTGATTTTTGGATCGGATTTTCCATCAGCCACACCGGCACAGGTCATTTCCGGACAAGAGAAGATCAACAACGTTGTGCAAGGAACTAATTTTCCGAAGATTCCGGAGGAGATGATTCACAACATTATTTATGAAAATTGGAAACAGTTTTTACCGGAGCACGCCGGATAGTCATTCTGAAGTCGGAAAAAAGAAGGGCCGAGAACGAGATTTCCAGGCCCGTTCATTCTGGTCAGCGGCGACCAAGGTGTCTGAAAGTTCGGTGTTCTTTTTCAGCGTCTGCGTGGAAAAGTGTGAACAGAACCGATAGGATGTAGCCGGACCAACACACGGATGTCGGAATTTTTTGGACATCATCCACACCAACCGAGAAAGACGATATGCGCCAGAAGCCAGGTTTGTTTTTTGTATGGTTGGTCTTTGCAGGGATGATGAATTGTTCGTACTCGCAGGATCCGGCAGACCAGGCCGCAGCGGATTCGACCGACTATCAATGGGTGAAGGTCACCATGGACGCCCCGTTTGCCCCGCGAGACGGTGCGGGTGCGCTGGTGTTTCGAGACCAAATGTGGCTCATCGGAGGCTGGAATCCTGACCGTCGATACCGTTCGTTTTTCCCGTTCACGTGCAACAACGAGGTCTGGACGTCGCGCAACGGTGCGGAGTGGACACTGGTCAAACCGAACACGTTTCGCGATCAATCATTTGACGCGACTGCCGACTGGGAAGGTCGGCACACTGGCGGATATGCCGTGTTTCGGGATCGCATGTGGCTTGTCGGAGGCGATTCCAACCAGGGTCATTATCAGAACGATGTTTGGAATTCCATCGATGGAAAAAACTGGCAGCTGGTCAACAAGGAAAAGCCCGTTCCCTGGGGGCCACGCGTGCTGCACTACACCGTGGTCCACGATGACCAGATCTGGGTGATCGGGGGACAGACCCTGCCGAACTTCGCGCCCGCGGAGGAAATCTTTTACGATGACATTTGGGTCACGCAAGATGGGGTGCACTGGAATCAGGTGAAGCCCCGTGCACCGCGGTGGTCTCCGCGAGGTATGATTGGCGGGAGCGCTGTCTTCAAGGGACGCATTTGGATGCTTGGTGGCGGGACATACGACACACCCCAGACACCTACGCGCAAGTTTCACAACGACGTGTGGAGTTCGGCCGACGGTGTCGAATGGAAGTGTCACATAGAAAATGCCCCCTGGCGGCCCCGGCAGTACCATGATGTGGCTGTATGGGACGATCGCCTCTGGGTGCTGGAAGGATACCGCATCGATTCCGGAAACCTGAAAGACGTCTGGCATTCAACAGACGGCGTTCACTGGCGCGAGGTTGCTGACACCCCGTGGAAGGTACGTCATGCGGCCAGTGTCTTCGTGTACGACGATGCTTTGTGGATTGTGGCGGGCAATAACATGGAGCCGGATGTGTGGAAACTACAACGCAAGTGACGTCGTCGGCAAAAAATGTAGCGGCGGGACAGACGGCGGTGCTCCGCACTTCTCCGTGCATCGTTTTCCCACCGGGACACCAGGTAAATTTTCCTGACCATCGAACAAAACATAGCCATCCCGCATGCAAACAAACCCTGTTTCTCCTACGACTCTCGCCTCGTCCGTGATCGCGGTTCCACCGTTGGCCCGCAACGCGGACTTTTCACTGAACCACCAGCAGAATGCGCGGATCATTCGGTATTTGGAAGCAGGTGGCGTGACGACCCTGCTCTACGGCGGTAATGCTGCACTGGCTCACATTACCCAGGGAGACTATGCGCAATTACTCGCTCTTCTTGTCGAGACGGCAGCCGACTCGTCGCTGGTGATCCCATCGGTGGGACCCACGTACGGGATGATGATGGACCAGGCGGTTCTTCTGCGTGAATTTGCGTTTCCCACGGTCATGGTGTTGCCGACCCGCGACGGGGTGACGTCCGATGGCGTGGCAACCGGGGTGCGTCGCTTCGTCGAAGCACTGGGACGGCCGGCGGTGCTGTACATCAAGTATGATGGATATATTGAAGTGGATGCTGTCCGGCGATTGGTCGAAGACAAACTTTTGTCAGGAATTAAATATGCCATTGAACAGGACGACCCCCTGGAGGATCACTATCTGAAGCGATTGGTGGATGCTGTTGGTTCGCAACAGATCGTCAGTGGCATGGGAGAGCAGCCAGCCGTGGCGCACATGAGACATTTCCAACTAGCCGGGTTTACTTCCGGTTGCGTGTGCGTGGCACCCAGGCTTTCCACGCTAATGTTACGGGCACTTCAAACGGGCGATTATGATCGCGCAGAGCAGATTCGCGGAACCTTCCGGCCACTGGAGGATCTCCGCACTGTCAAACATCCGGTACGTGTATTGCACGCGGCTGTAGCACTGGCCGGGGTGGCCCAGACGGGCCCGCTGCCTCCGCTCTTAAGTGAGGTGGACCCGAACGACGTTCCCCAGGTCCAAGCCGCCGCTCGAGAGCTTCTCGAGGCGGATGGCTAGTTTTCCAGGCTCAGCCCTCGAACGTGATCTCTGTTACCGACCCGATTCCCCGCGCCTGTCCGCTTCGATCGCGGTATTTTTCTAGTTGTTCCTCGTCGAGTTCGACACCCAAGCCAGGGCCTTCGGGAACACGAGCGGCTGCCGGTCCGAGGGAGAGGGGAGTCTTGAGCATGTCGCTCTGGTGATAGAGTGGTCCGATGAAATCGCCGGGGTAGATCTCACTGGCAATTGTTGGCACAGCAATTCCCAGATGCAGCATGGCGGCCGTGCCGATACCCAATTCCAGGTTGCTTCCCATGGAGCAGGCAATCCCAGCCGCTTTGGCCACATTTGTAATTTCCAGCGTCGCCTGGATTCCACCATTCTTGCCAGGGTAAACACTGATGATATCCACGGCCCGCTGTGCTGTGAGGTGCCACGCGTCCTGCAGGTTAAAAGCACTCTCGTCTGCCATGATGGGAATGTCCGTCTGCTGGCGCAGCGCTGCCAGTTGCGCCATATCGGCCGTTGGAATGGGCTGTTCGATGAACAGGACCTGTAGTTCGCGCAATCTCCGCACCATCTGACTGGCTTGTTGAACACTCCAACCGCAATTGGCGTCGACGGTAATGGGCAGGTCCGGTCCCGCCAGTTTTCGCACCGCGCGGACTCGCTCGAAATCCTGGTCGATGTCATGTCCGACTTTAATCTTCAGACATCGGGCACCGCGGTCCAGAAATTGACCGGCCAAATCGACAGCCCTTTGCACATCCAATGATCCAACCACCCATCGAATCGGCATTTCATCGCGGACTTTTCCACCAAGCAATTCATAGACGGGTAAGCCCGCTGCTTTACCCTTGAGATCCCAAAGTGCCATCTCGACAGCCGCCTTGGTGAACGGGTTCAGTCGGATAAGGCTCTCCATCTTGCGTCGCAACCGGCTGATTTGGGTGGGGTCCTCTCCGGCCAACGCGGGACCGATCAACCCGTTAAGAATGGCCACGCTTCCAGGGCTCGTTTCACCACTCCAGCGCGGTGAAACAGTGGCCTCACCCAGTCCCACGAACCCTTCATCCGTATGGACACGAACGATAACGTAGGGTGAGTGAACGTGCTCGCCGTGTGACGTTTTGGTGAACATCCCATCCTTGAGCGGTACAAGGATCGGAACGGCTTCGATTTGTGTGATTTGCATGGATCAAGCTGGTAAAATGGGCTTGGAAGACTGGATAATCGAAGACAAATACGGAATAATTTGGAGAGTTCCGAGTGGCCCTTTGGTTTTGTTACGGGGTGATCGTCAGCGTCGATTTGACATTTTCGCCGCCCTGTTGCACCAACGCGATTTGTGACTCGACTGGTTTGACAGCATCGCAGACTCAAAAGTGAAACTCGGACAGCTGTCAGGATAATCGAGTTGCAAGTTTGTCACCAGCCGACAGGTAAACAGTCACCACGCATCGAGCAGCCCACCCGCGCCAGGCAATTACTTTACCGATCACAATCCTCCTTTCAATCGCCCCGCTGGCTGCGGGGCTGGAAATCGGCTGGATTACCTGCCTGATATCGAACACGGTAAAGTGATTGACGATAATCTTGTGTGATTGGCGAACATCGGTCTGTAAGCAGTACTGTAGAATCAAGATCATGAAAACCGATCCACGATATGGATACTATCCCTGGTGGCCGGAAAACGATGACGATTGGGTTCATCCGGAAGATGTTGCCGTGGCTCGCGGTATGATACCGAGCAAGAGGATTTGGCGCCGCGATGGTACGTTGGGACCGTTTGTCTTTTTGCATTACGGTGAAGTGAGCATCCGTGTCCGCCCGGCGTTGTGGGTTGAAGTTAACGGAGAGGGCATCGAACCGGGAGATTGGGTGGAAGTCCTCTCCCGCATGCAGAAAAACACCCACTGCATTGGCCAGGTTCGGGAAATGTTTTGGAACACGTACACCCGATCTATTGGCTATCGAATTCAATCCGGCCAGCAGATTGTGCCCAAGACCTTCGCCTCCACTGACCTGCGACTTGTGAGGACCGGCGTGACCAATCATCCACTTGGCCCTCTTTTACCTTTTCCCAGGGAGCCGCGCAACTGGGAGCCATGGACTGAAGATGAGCCAGCCTGACGAACCAGTCCGCTGGTATCCGGGCCCCTGGTGAATCAAAGATTCACAAGAGCAGCGCCGAATTTTCTCGATAGAAAGACTGCACTATGACCATTCCACTGGAGAAAATCGCTAACATGCCGGCTTTTTCTCCGTATTACCCCATGCCTCCGGCGCGCTATCGAAATGTACGATTTCAGTACGTTTATTTTCAAGCGGCCAAATCGGCGGTCGATCGGATTCTGCCAGCATGTTTTGAGCCGTCAGACGACGGGTTTTGTGTTGCGGTTGGACTGTCTGCCGGGTGGACAGCCAATTACGGACCATTTGAGGAGAGCATACTGCTGGTCAAGTGTCACTTTGAGGATCAAGTGGGGTACTTTTCGCCTGTCGTGTTTCTCAACTCCCGCAGCAGCATCCCGGCAGGTCGCGAAATCTACGGTACACCCAAGGTATTCGCCGACTTGAAAGTGGGCCTGGATGAGCGTGTGATGTACACCCATACCCGACTGGCGGGCGCGAATGTGTTGGGCATTCGTTCGACGATGCAGCGTGACGCGACGGTTGAAGACATGCCCGTCCTGAAACCTTCCTGGAGACTGAAAGTCATCCCCCGGGCCGATGGACAGGGGTGTGACGTGATGCAGGTCATCGACGGCAGCAAGTGCACCAGGGACGTCACCGTGCATATTGTCCGCGGGGGCGAGGGTGTCGTCGAGTTTCAACCCTCGCCGACCTACGACCTGTCGGATTTTGCCCCCCAAGAGTATTTTGGCGCCCACTACATCGAGATGGATTATACCGAGGCATACGCGGAAGTCGTCAAAGACTTCCGAGTACCGTCGCCCGGATAAAACTGTCCGATGAAAGAACCGGGCGGTTGCTGTGTCCCGCATCGACTAAGCGAGGGCTCCGCAAAACTGGGATCCGCGCGGCGCACGGTAGGACACATTCAACTCGGGAGTCACCAGCCGTCGATGGCCACCGATCCGCGATTCAAGACAGCGCTCCAGCATACCGCTCACCAACAGGGTGCGCTCGACAGGAAATGGTGCCTGGCCGGTGACGATCATCTCCTCGACCTTGCTCATCAGGCACGCGGAATACGTGACGTTGGGCTGCGGAGGGAGCAAGAACTGAACTGACTGGACTTTCGATAACCCGCGGACTCGTGCGGCGAAAGTAAAATCCTGCACGGCGCCGTTGAGCATCAGCAG
>PBTE01000124.1 GCA_002726515.1 Planctomycetaceae bacterium
ACGGGCAAGTTAGCTTTGGTGGTAGGCGAGCATTCCGTCGATGTGCCGTTTTCGGGATGGGCGAAGATGTTGGCAGACGGTCAGGCGCAGCCCGGTCCCTACCAATGTCCCATCTCGGGAGATCAAACGTATCGCGTGGCGGCTATTGATGACGGACGGATTGTTAATACCCGTGCGATTGTGGAGTGTGAACAGTCAGGCCACCGCACGATTTCCGACGATCTTGTTACCTGCCCGGTGACGGGACGCCGTGCACTGCATTCTTTTTTTGAAGTTTGCCCGGTGAGTGGAGAACGGGTTTTGGCTGTGGCACTAGCTCCTTGTCCTGTTTGTCAGCAACGGGTCAATCCGCAAGTCGTTAAAGGTAACGCGTGCTTGGCCTGTCGATCGATGCGGAGTGTACGCAAGGAAGACCCGCGAATGGCTCGCCTGTTGGACGAATATCCTGGGCTCGACCATTGGCGCAAATGGAAGCTCTTTGAGTCCTCTCGAGTGTATATTCTTCAAACAGCGGGATTTGCTCGTAGCTTGTTGTTGGTTTTTGACAAAGAAACGATGGAACCCTATCGTGTAGCGATGGCTGGTCGCTTCAGTGCGACCTGGGCCGATGTGTCGGACTTGCAACGCGACGAAATATTGGGTTGATACGAGACAGCGACTTGAGGACGGAAACATTCCCATGCTGGGAGTCACTTTGTTGCTGGATATCAAAACCTTGACAAGGTTAGCTAGCCGCCTCTTCTCAAGGATCTTGAAATCGTCGGGATGGCAGCCAGCACGAACCCCACAATGGCTATTGCAGCGGCGATACGCTTATTTCGTTTAGGGCGTAGGGTTGTGTGCAGCTTCTCCCGGAAAGCAAAATCTTTGTTGCGTGTCAGCGGATTACTGTGCAAAGATCGCCATTCGATCCAGGCTTCTGTAGGACTCAAATCATCCAACGGCTCGCGTACCAACCGATAGGACCCCTTGTCCACCTGCTGACGGTTGTCAGTTAGTAGTGTTGCTGTGTAGGAAAAGGCATAAACCAACAGCGCCAGTACCCCCAAGGTCAGGCCGAAAACAAGCAATAATCGTTCGGCACGCCCCCCAGTTTCTGAGCCGGCGCCCTCGGCGCGAATGGTCGTTTCGAGCTCACGTAAACTGCGGAGCGGGGGTACTTCCAACAGCACTCCACATTTGCAAGAGACGTGCTGGCCCGCCTGACTCATTTCGACCGATAGATTCCGGCCACAGGAACAGGGGAGAAGATACTGTTTCATCTTCGTCCTTTTCAGAGGAGGTCTGATCAAAAGGGAGTGAGTTTGTTTTCTTTTGTCGAAACTAACGATTTAGCGATCAGGCAGCAAGTAAACCTCAGATTGCCCCATTTGTACCACGGTCTTTTGGGGCAAAGGCTTTCAATTGACAAAGTGTCGGACCGTTTCCGAATGGGTAGACGGATGTAAGCCGAACTCTAGTTACCGGTTGTGAAGGAGGCATATTATCAGGAAGTGCCCCACGGTATGGGACTGAGGCTGTTGCGTATTCAGAAACCTGAACACGAAGTCGTTGGCTGGAGCAAGTTCTCCGAGTAAATTGCATTTTTTACCTCTAGACGAAAAGGAAGCGCTGGTTACAATTGTTGTGCTAGGGTGAGTTATGGGGGTAGTGGACCCGCTCGGCGTTCGGGTAAGAAAGCAAGATGTATTCCCGCCTCGGAATTTGGGTAATGTTCGCCCAATCACACCGTTTGCGTGTAGCTTCGTTTGAAGTGCGCCGCGCACCTCCTTGCCACGGGCTGTATTGAACGTACTGGTTACCTTCCATCCTTGAGCTGCACTAACAGCGTGCGGTTAGGCAGTGTAGTTAAAGTGCGACGCCCCACGGCCAGGGCGTTCATTCAACCTAATTACAATTTTTTACCAATTGGGGGTAACGAACAGACTTTGCCGCGGATCGTGGTAGACTTATTTGACTCGCTTTGGTTTTAAATTAAATTATAACGAAATATCATTTGAATCTAATGGCACCAGATAAAAGCGACGCCGTGATTCTTAGCGAGAGGTACTTGGCTACTAACACCTTCGCGACATGGCTCCTCTTTGCTAGTGACCTAGTTGGTGCGGCATTGATTGTTTCCTGGTCTAAATCCGTTTTGGATGGATTGGAATCGGACTGAAAAAGGATTGCAACTTTCCCCTGGAAGAATGAGGAGTCGAGAACGTTGTACAATACACTTATCGACGAATTCGAGGATGATGAAAATCAGGCAAATCACCGAGATGCTTTTGTCGAGCGGGAACAGGTTGTAACGGTCACCGAAACCGACGAGGAAGACACCTCGAATGGCCGTTTGAATCTGGAGTTAAGCGACCAAGCTGAGCCGAAGGTCGAAGAATTATTGACCGTCGAAGCGGACGTCGAGTCGTGGTCGGACGATCCGGTCAGGATGTATCTTACGCAAATGGGCGAGATTCCGTTGCTTACACGCCAGGAAGAAATTTCCCTGGCGAAAAACATCGAAATCACTCGTGCTAAATTCCGCCGCAAACTGCTTGAATGTGACTATGTGATTCAGGCGGCTTACAAAGTTTTAAAGCGGGTTCACGAGGGTGAATTACCGTTTGACCGCACTGTCCAGGTGTCTGTTACCGATCGACTCGAAAAGGACCAGATTCTGGGTCGTTTACCCCACAATCTTGCCACGGTAGCTGTTCTACTACGGCGGAGCCGTCAGGATTATCTGACGTCTCTCAGTAAATCGCAGCGGAAAATCGATCGTCGCGAAGCTTGGCAATGTTTGGGTCGTCGGAGGCGTCGCACCGTCAAGTTGATCGAAGAGTTGGGCTTGCGGAACCAACGTATCGAACCAATGATGCGCACGCTGGAAGAATTCAGCCGCAGGCTGGACGAGTTGAAAAGGCAGATCACACTTCACAAGAAGAAAAAACTGCCGATGGAAGAGAGGCGACAGTGGCTGATGGAGTATCGGCGTATCATGTTGGCGACGCAGGAAACTCCTACGAGCTTGAGGAATCGAGTGAAGGTGTTAAGGAAGGTCTATTCGGAGTATCAGCAAGCCAAGCGAGAGCTTTCCGAGGGAAATCTTCGCTTGGTGGTTTCGATTGCTAAGAAATATCGAAATCGCGGCCTTAGTTTCCTGGACCTGATCCAAGAGGGTAACGCAGGTCTCATGCGGGCGGTCGACAAATTTGAATATCGCCGCGGTTTCAAGTTCTGCACCTACGCCACTTGGTGGATTCGTCAGGCGATCACTCGGGCGGTGGCGGACCAGAGCCGGACAATTCGTATTCCGGTGCACATGGTCGAAACCATGTCACGTGTCCGAAATGTTTCGCGACAGCTGTTGCAGGAATTGGGTCGGGAGCCATCGATCGAAGAAACTGCCCGAAAGGCGCACACTACAGTGGATGAAGCTCGCCGGGTATTGGCGATGAGTCGTTATCCGATCAGTCTGGATCGTCCCGTAGGCAACAGTGAAGACAGCCAGTTCGGTGACTTGCTACCTGACGGGATGGCTGCGAATCCCTCCATAGGAGCTTCTCAGGAGATGCTACGGGGGCGGATTGGAAAAGTTCTCAAGACCCTCAGCTATCGCGAACGTGAGATCATTAAATTGCGTTACGGGTTGGGTGACGGCTACAGCTACACCTTGGAAGAAGTAGGACACATTTTTAAGGTGACGCGGGAGCGGATCCGGCAGATCGAAGCGAAGGCGGTGCGTAAACTTCAGCAACCGAGTCGAAGTCAAGAGTTGGTTGGATTTTTGGACTAGCTTGGTTGACGAGCCTCAATCACATTCCAGGGAAAGCCCGGTCGTGTTATGCGTGACCGGGCTTTTCTTATGCTGACGGCCAGATCAGACTCAGCGCGTTCCGATGCGGTCGGACCTTGGCCGGTTTTGGCAGCCTGGGGGTGTTGGGAGCCTTTGCACGATCGGTTGTGGGCTGGCGGCGCATGGCGGGAAACTTCCCGTGCGCATCGATGCACCGCCACGAGTAAAATTTTCGTGGCAACTGCTTGATCAGCGCCGGGCGAGCAATCGCCAGTAGCCTTAGTGACACATATCCCATCCCTGCGATGTCGAAAAATTGGTAGTACGTGCCAAAGATTACCCTCACGTCAATGAGCCCCGTTTCTTCGTGATGGCTCCTCAGGCACCTGGCCATGGTTGGGGGAACCACTGTTGTTTCCGGCCATTTTCTGACATGACAGGCGTAATAAAAGTCCGCCGAGTTGGCAAGCGATCAGCAGGTCGAGGGCCCATCTAATTTTCATGGTGATCAATTGACAGCGCTAGAACGGGGAGCTTACGCTACCAGTCCCTGCTGGCTTGTCACAAGAACGTCATGGACTCATGGGATGTCAGATCATTGGGAGTTAGGAAACGATGAAACAATGCCTGGCTGAATTTATTGGGACTTTTTTCTTTTGTTTCGCGGGAATCGCTGCCATTCTTTCGACTCGGCAACCGTTGGAAAGTGGCGCAGGACTTGTTGGAATTGCCTTGGCCCACGGCCTGGCAGTCTCAATTGCCGTGAGCGTTTTTGGTGGTGTGTCCGGAGCTCATATCAATCCGGCGGTCACCTGCGGAATGCTTGCAACTGGCCGAATCAAGCTTCCGATGGCGGCGTCCTACATTGTTTTCCAGTGCCTGGGGAGTGCCCTGGCAGCTTTTCTGTGCACGATCATCTTTGCTCCAGAGGCGGTGAGGAGCGCCAACTTGGGGATCCCTTTACCGCCAGCTGCAGAAATAATGGAAGTTTCTACGCCCGTTGTTTTACTCGTCGAATTTATCCTTACATTTCTGTTGGTAACGGTTGTTTTCGGAACAGCGGTTGACGAACGCGGGAAAGCAGTGAAAATTTGTGGTTTTGCGATCGGGTTAACCGTCACCATGGACATTTTGGCGGGCGGAGCCGTGACGGGGGCTTCGATGAATCCGGCTCGCTCCTTTGGACCGGCCCTGATCCGCGGTCACTGGGACCTGCACTGGTGTTACTGGGTGGCACCAATAGCCGGTGCTGTTGTGGCCGCGATGATTTACCACCACCTGATTCTTTCTAATGAAGAATAATCTTCGGACCTCTTGTAAGAATGGGAGCATGGAAATGCGACGACACATGTTGAGCGTTAGTAGAGTGTTGGTAGCAAGCGGTCTTTTATGTTTGTCCTTTGGTTGCCAGCCGGCCGCCGCTGAAAAAACGGGGCTGAGTAATTCTACTTCGGTGGGTGGTCTGGAAGGTAGCGGAGAAGGGCAAGCATCGATCTCGGAAACGGGTGCCGAGGGTGACGCTATAGTGGACGAGCGCGTCCTGGTCGTTCAGGTTCAACTGCCTTCATCCGAATTGACCGCTGGCATACCCGGTGATGGACCGTTGACGACAGCACAGATTCAGTCCTGGATCGATGATCCGGTAAATCATGCCCCCGTTTCTTTCGAGCTGCCACTGGGACTGAACAAAGGTACCGGTCAGGTTCACATTCCTGAGGACAATCTGCTGACCAAAGCCAAGATTGAGCTGGGACGCCAGCTTTACTTTGATACACGCATGTCGGGTGATGGTACGATTGCTTGTGCAAGCTGTCACCATCCGGATTTTGGATATGCCCGACCAGACCAGTTCGGCGTCGGGATCAAAGGGCAGACGGGGAACCGCAATTCACCAGTCAGTTACAACCGTCTGTTCAGTCGTGCTCAGTTTTGGGATGGCCGGGCTGATTCTTTGGAGACCCAGGCGAAGGGTCCCATCCAAAGCCCGATTGAACACGGTTCGAATCATGAAGACGCGGTGCGGGCTATTGCGGGCGTAGAAGGATATCAAATTCAATTCGAGAAGATTTTTGGTTCCGGAAGTCTTAACATTGATAACATCGCTCGGGCAATTGCTTCCTTTGAACGTGTGATCGTGACAGGCGCATCGGGCTTTGATTACTACGAGCAACTCAAGCCGTTTCTGGACGATTTCAATGAAGAGGATCTGGCCGAATTGAAGGAAGAAGATCCGGAGGCCTACGCCAAATATGAGGTGGCCAAAGCAGGAGCCGAAGAGCACCCGATGTCCGACTCAGCAATTCGCGGACACGCCCTGTTTTTCAGTGAAAAAGTGGGTTGCACTGCATGCCACGTGGGGGCGAATTTCACCGACGAAAAATATCACAATCTGGGAATCGGCATGGATCAGGAGAAGCCGGACTTGGGCCGATTTTCCGAGACAAACGACGACAAGGATCGTGGTGCATTCAAAACGCCGACAATCCGTAACGTGGCGCTGAGTGCTCCTTATATGCACGATGGCAGCCAGAAGACGTTAGAGGAGGTCGTCGAATGGTATGCCAAAGGCGGGCACCCTAATTCGCACCTCAGTGATAAGATCAAGAAGATCGATCTGACTGCTGAGGACAAACAAGATCTGGTGGATTTCATGCATGCTCTGACAGGGGACTTTCCTTATGTTGAGCAGCAGCGAATTCCGGAATAGAGGTTGCTAAGGTCGCAGGCTACCAAGACGAGATGACGGCGACACGAAGTCCGCAGGTTTGATTCTAAAGGGAGGTTTTTCTGGTCCCCTTTTCCCACCTGGAACGCTAGTCTTGTACTTTCATCTGGTCAACCAGTTGGATAACACCCGCCACGCGTTGGCTACAGCTGATCGCCAGCTGTTTTTCATAGAAGGAATTTACCACACCGCGCAAAGTCACAATTCCGTTGGTTGCGTCCACATCCAATTGGCAAAGCTTGGGACGTAAGCGGTCGGCTAGGAATCTGGATACCCGGTTTTTCAGGTCGGAGTCCGAATGCATCACATCAGTTCCCATTTGGATATTCTCCATGTTCTTCCCTTTCATCCAGTGACTGGTAGCTGCCTCAACTTGTGAGTCCTGTTTTTGGGGCGGTGAAACACCTGTTAACGGTTTGTCAGAGCTGATCAAGTTCGAGTTCCTAGTAGGCCGAACTGACAGATTCGATCGCTTCGAAAACGCCGCGCCGATGGCTTTGATTTTGTTCTTGAAATAACTTTGCGAGGGCCTGGTGACCCGGTGGTATTTCTTCTTTGCGTGGTTGGTCCAACTCGCCCAAGAGATCTCCGCCTGTTTTCAAGGAGCAATTGTCGTACCAAACGGGCTCCTCGGGAGGCGCGTTCAAGAGGGCTTAAAAGGAGGCGTTAGAGAAAAAAATGTGAATTCATTCTCGAATCACTGCCAACAATCTAGGCAGCAGACGCTGGAGAGGCGGGCAATTCCACAGTCAAATATTGACTTTTAGAATAATATTCTTGCGGTTCCAAACAAGTTTCCAAAAGGTGCAGTTTACTCAAAACGGCGTTTACGGCGTCGGTGAAATCCTCCTCGCAACTGTGAAAAGCTGCTGCTCACCTTTCCGTTTTTCCAACTGGCCTTACTAGCGCCCCTGGCCTTTGAGTGCCGTCCGACTGGCATCTTGACGCGTTCGCGTGGGCGAACCGGTTTCCCGTCTTCGAGCGTCTCCTCGTCGTCTACAAGTGAATCATATTGTTGCTGTTGATTGGTAAATGAAGGTTCGTGGGACATGTTTGTTGCTCCTGCTTCCCATTCTGCGTTCCACGCAGAGTTGTCCCAAGTTCGGTGTTCAGCGCGCACGTAAGCCTCCGAATGCTTGGAGAATTGCATTTCGATTGGCTGTGCTTCGTTCTCATGCTTCGCTGTCCATTTGGTTCTTGGGGAGATCGATGTGGCCCAGTACTCGGTTACTTGCGTGCGAACACAACATCACAAAGTCGAGATGTTGCCAGGAAGATCATTTAACCGAGCCCAATCATGGGATACCCGGACAAGGGAACTGTACGGGTGGTGTCTCCTTGTCCGCGCGTGATCTTCCTCGGCCCAACAAAAAAAACGGCCTTCGCTCAGAGCGTTGAATTCTAACCCGCGAGTGCTGCTCCGGGCAACACGCCTTTACAAGAAATATAACCAATGTCACCGAAGCTGTTGTTTCTACAAATAACCCCAAAACAAATATGAGTTGTAGCATTTGTGGTCGACGAGAGAACACTCAAAGTATTTCTGAAAGATGCGCCGTGCTTTGGCGGGTTGGGCCGTTGTGGCCTGGTGGAGTGACGCGGTTGAGTGATTCCTCGGGCGTCGTCAGCTTCAGGGAATTTCGGCAACGTGTTCGATTCAATCAGCATCTCCGGTTTCAAGGGATGAAGCGATTTGCTTTTGAGTGGAAGATTGTCGACATGCCTTGAGAGTGGCCGGTTCCCCGTTCCTGTTTTAAAGGCATTTTTAATTTTCTTAAATGTTACGATGATTTCATCTTCTCGTGATGCTCATCGAGCCCAACAAAAAAACGGTCTTTCGCGACGCCTCAGGTGCCAGGTGCGCGCTGTTCCTTCCCTTGTCATGACGGGCCCTTGTCATGACGGGCTACGGTTCCTATCCGGGGCATTCAGGATGCAGACGGAGACGTGTGGACCGCCTGATGAATGCCGGCAAGGTGGTTCGGATTGTCAGAGTCACAGCCAGGTGTTTGCGAGCAGGTGGGGTTGTAAACGACTTGGTCACGTAACCACTTCACCAGCCTGACTGCTTTATGATCTGATCCGAATCCAATACACTTGTTTGCTGCCGGAATTCATTGTTGCAATTGGGCCGTTATGAGTCATACAGGAGATTTCACTTGTCGCAATACATCGTGGACCGTCAGGACTGCTCGCGTCACAATATTTTTCCGGGCGTCGACATTTTTACGACCTTCGGTGACAACTTGATGCTTTCCCTCGTCGAATTTGAATCCCACGCGGTTGTGGAGCCTCACAGTCATCCGCATGAACAGATGGGCCTGCTCTTGGAAGGAGAATTGACGTTCATCATTGGCGATGAAAAAGAGAGCCTTCAACCCGGGCAGATGTGGCGGATCCCCGGTGGTGTCGTTCACAGTGCGATTGCCGGAGACCAACCCGTAAAAGCTTTGGACGTATTTTGTCCGATCCGAGAAGATTACAAGTAATGACAAGTTGCCTTCGCACGCGTGTAGCAGTAATGTACAAAAGTTGTAGTTTGTCTCCAGCATTCCACAGAATCATTCATCGCAACACCCGCATCAGGTGTTGGAGTCGCCGGGTTCCGTATGCCCCTGTCAGCGCGGTGAATGAAGTATCCGGACTTTGACGGTGCCACTCAGGTAGCTCACTTCGTCAGCGTGTTGTAGAAAGCGACACTTGTATCCCGATATCCGGGCTTGTGTGAGATTTAGAAAATCTGACTATCCGCCTCCCACCGGTGGAATGACAGAAAGCTCGTCCCCATCGGCAAGCTGACGACTGCGATCTTGCTCGAACGAACCGTTGATTGTTGTCACCTGGACAAGTTCGCTAGGAACATCTAACGCGTTGAGCAGTTCTTCGACAGTTGTTGGATCTACCAAGGTAATAGTATTGCCGGGCGGAGTTTTTTCCTTAAGAAACCCCATCAGTTTGACGGTGATCTGCATGGCCCACGAACCCCTGACCGGCTCCCCGTTACTTGGTTCCCATAAAAGTCGCGTGGGCATCGCTGACTTTTGCCGTTGGGATTTTTCCATCAAAGCGGAATCCGCGCGGTCGTGAAGCTTGGCCAGTGAGGGTCATGCCGATCAACTTCTGTGCCACACCTGCGCCGATGTACGCTCGGCGAATGTCGAACGGGTTTTCGGCAAGGAACTGTTTCCACTGTCCCAACCTGGTTTGCGTTTGCAGGATGCCTTTGACCATCCCAACGTCGGTCAACATTCCCATGTCGTTTGCCGGGCCCACGAGGACCGCACCGACCAGCTGATCTGCCCGCCACAGCAGCTTACGATAGATGTATCCGCCCGGGTTCGAGATCGTCATCGTTTCGGCTTCCGCGTCATTCCAATTGCCGAAGCAGAAGGTTTGCAAACCGCAGTTGTCGAGAACGTTCATCGACAAGCTGCCGGGGTAATGTACTTCGTGCCCCGCCATGTTTGCACCCGCGATCCGTCCGTGATCGACGGCGGTCGGATGAATTGCATGCACCTCAGGCTTGTCAGAGTACAACGCCGGTCCCTGCGCAACATCACCACCGGCATAGATGTTAGCGAAATTTGTTTGCATCCTGTCGTTGACCAGAATGCCCTGGTCCATTTCGATCCCGGACCCATGTACTAAATCTGTGTTTGCCTTGACCCCCACGAGCATGACCACGGCATCCGCCGTGATGGTCGTACCATTGTCAAGTTCGACAACCTTGGTTCCATCACCGGCATCGGTGATCGACGGGACAGTTGCGCCGCAATGAAGCTCGACTCCCTTTTCTCTCAGCCAGGGCTCGACCAGTGCTGCGCCGCCTTCGTCGATTACCCTGGCACTGGGCATCTGTCCTCGTGCGATGACCGCCAGTTGCCAGCCTCGCTTGTACATGGCGTTCACCATGATGCAGGCGTTGAAACCGGCCCCGATCATTACCACCTTTGGCCTTTCCTTACCGTCTATCGTGTCGAGCAAACTTTGTGTATGGTCCAGTGTCCATAGATTCTGGACTCCAGACAGATCAGTGCCGGGGATCTGCAATTCCGACGGCGATGAGCCGGTGGCAATCAGCAGGTTGTCGAACGCCAGCGTGCTGCCGTCGTCGAGTGTGACGGTGCTGCCATCGGGGTCGATGGACTCCACGCGCTGACCGATTCTTGCATCGACATTGAGCTGTTTAAGCGAAGCGTCGTCCGCGGTGTACGTGTGTTCGCGCGGCACCTGGCCGCTAAGCCAGTACGGTAGGGCCATGCGTGAATGCGCCCTCTCATCGCTGATCAGCGTCACTTGCGCGGCCGCATCGAACTCGCGAATGGTTTCCACTGCATTTATGGCGACAGGCCCACCGCCGATGATGATGTGTTGGGTTGCCATGGTGTTTCACTTCCGTCGAGGATCAGGTGACTTGGGAAATAGTCAGTCAGGTCAATGCTAGGTTATGCATGCTAAGGCACAGGTGCCCACGACCAGCAGTGTCCCGAACGATCAGGAACCGCCTCCGTTTTCCGCAGCAGCAAGGTGGTTGGTTTCAACTTTTTGAGACCAATCGCCAAACCAGTCGCCATGCTGGTCGTTCTCTTCGTAGACAATTGCGTCGGTAGGACAAGTCGTGCTACACGCTGGTTGACCTCCACAAAGATTGCATTTGATTGCAGTGTGGGTCTGTGGCGTCGTGAAAACGGTACCAAACGGGCAGGCAAGGGTACACAAATGGCATCCCACACAGAGCGAATCATTGACCACCGTGGCACCAATTGCATCGTCAATTCCAATCGCATTGACAGGACAGACTGTCATACACCATGCCTCTTCGCATTGAAGACAGGTGTAAGGGGCGTAGCTGGCTTCTTCGTCGAACACATTGACACGGATTAAACTTTGCGAGGGTTGAAACGTCCCCGTTTGCACCCATGAACACGCCAATTCACACTGCATACATCCAGTGCACTTTTGTGGCACGATTTTTAGCATCTTGACCATGGACATCTCCTGGAGCGGAACCGTTTTCGCGAGATCATCTGATCCGACTATACCAGATTGGAGAAATTCTTGAAGTAGACGTTTGGGGCAGGGTGGTCGCCTAGGAATTTCGGGTTTCCCAGGGCGGTGGACTAGGAATTCTGGGTTTCCACAGAATGGACCGGCCCGGTGCAGAACTCGACACAATGACCGTCCGGGTCAACGACAAAGATCTGGTAGGCACCGTCCGGACGGACTTTGCGGGGCATGGTTTGTATACTGGCGGATTGCAGGTACTTTCCCCAGGCTCCGATATCATCGACCAGCAGGGCAAAGTGATTTCCTCGGTTTCATGAATCGGCCTGACCCTGGTGGCCACCGATCAAGTGCAACTCCTGGTCGAGTCCAAGCCGAAATCAAGCTCCCGGAAAGGTAAATGCGGGTCGTGGAATTGGCTCCAGCATCAGGATTTCTCGGTAGAACGGGCAGCCACGCCCGACATCCTCCACATGGAGGGCAACATGATTTAGTTGAGTCGAGTTCATGTTAGTTCACTTTATCAGCAAAAACGGATTTTGTGCTTGCTTCAAGATGCAATTGCCAAGTCAGGCTTCCATATATGATGGCTTGTAGGAAGACAGGGTCAGCTGGGTGAATTTTTGGTCGGCCTCGCCTCCCATCTCTGGCGATCGAGTGGGGAACTCGAAACTGCTACTGAGACCGAGCCAAGATTTCATCTGAGGTTGCTAATTAACATCTCGACTTAGACCTGGAGACTGCGCTAGGGCAGCTCTTTGAATTTTATTGCAAGTTCCTTCGGTGGAGTGATTGTGTTCATGAAACGTGGCCGACGCAAACTTTTTTTGTGTCATCGAAATGGCAAAACGCAGAGCGGTCTTCATGTCACTCGGGTCCGCCAAGTTTTTACCAGCAATATCGAAAGCCGTACCGTGATCCACTGACGTGCGAATGATAGGCAAGCCCAGGGTGACATTTACCGTGTGTTC
>PBTE01000125.1 GCA_002726515.1 Planctomycetaceae bacterium
CTCCGTTTCATTGTCCATCACTTGCACCTGGTGAGTTCCTCCGAATCCGGCAAAGCGACCTTTGACGAGCTAAAACTTTCCCAGGAAACGTTGGCCGCTTTGGATCGCGCTGACTACGAGCATCCAAGCCCTATCCAGGCCGGTTTGATCCCCGTTGCCCTGCAGGGAGCGGATGTGATCGGCCAGGCACGCACCGGAACCGGCAAGACAGCCTCCTTCGCCATTCCGATTCTGGAGCAACTAAAACCACGGAAGGAAGTCCGTGGGGTTCAAGCTTTGATCCTCGTTCCGACTCGAGAGTTGGCAGTCCAGGTCCGGGAGGAAATCGACAAACTGGCTTTCGGTCGACAAGTCACATGCCTGGCTATCTACGGAGGCAAACCGGTACGCGGACAGATAGAAAAACTGCGCCGAAATCCTCAGATCGTTGTGGGCACCCCCGGTCGACTGCTGGATCACATGGGTCGTCGGACCCTGCTCCTGGAAAACATCTCCATGCTGGTACTCGACGAAGCAGACCGCATGCTGGATATCGGATTCCGTCCGGATATCGAGAAGATCTTGCGTCGTTGTCCCACGGCAAGGCAGACGATGTTGTTGTCCGCCACCATTCCGCCACCCGTCGAGCGGCTTGCGCGAAACTACATGCGAGATCCCCAAAAGTTGAATTTCTCGCCGAAAGACATCACCGTAGACACAATTGACCAATATTATTTCACCGTCGATGGGCGACGAAAATTCGAACTGCTCGTCAGGGTCTTGAAACGAGATCAGCCAAAACAGGCCATCGTCTTTTGTCGCACCAAGAAAGGCACGGATCGCATCTATCGCCGACTTAGCAAGAGCACCAAGTTGGTAGCCTGCATTCACGGAGACATGGACCAAAACGCACGCGACCGCGCCATGGCCTCATTCCGGAAAGGAAAAGCTCGAATTTTAGTAGCAACCGACGTCGTGGGTCGTGGAATTGATGTGACGAGCATCTCGCACATTATCAACTTCGATATACCTCAATTCTGCGACGACTACGTGCACCGCGTGGGAAGAGCCGGACGCATGGGTCGCGAAGGTATTGCCTATACCTTTGTGACACCCGAAGAAGGCAACGAACTGACACGCATTGAAATGCGGATCAACGTGCAACTCAAACGGGACGAAATGGACCGATTTGATGCCGTGGAAGAACTTGATCCGTCAAGCAACAAGGTCCAGGAATCGAGCCCCGCGGAATCGAGCCCCGCGGAACCAGCCCCACCCACCCCTCCCGACTCGCTTCGTCGGGGGCGTGGTCCCCGACGCCACCGGCGCGCACTCTAATGTTCAATCCGGATTGACGAAGTGGCGCCGCAAGAACCGGGCCGCCCCATCCCACTGCTCAGCTGCCCTGCTGAAATTAGCCTTCATTGCCTTCACGGTCTGGGGACTCTGCAATCGAAATTCAATATCGACTTCGTTATGAAGCGGAATCTGGGCACTACGGCCTTGCGCCAGTTTGATTTCCACTTCACGGCTTAACAGATAGTCAACCAGACGGCAGGGGGCTTCGCGGACCTGGTGACTGCGCAGGATCGAGAGCGTGTTAGGAATAAAAAGCGTGCCGATCGCGTCGTCACCCTGGTCAGGATAAACAATTTCGACAGGGAAACCGTTTTCAATCTCCATGATTGCATCATCCGTGTCGGTGAGACCAAATGCCAGCTCACCCCCCGAAACCGCCTGCGCCACCTGTTTGTTGCCTACTTTGACCTTGGCGTTGTCTCGCACGCGAAGAAAAAATTCTTTGGCCTGTTCAGATCCCCAAAAAGCAAACAAACATGCCGCGTGGGTGGCGGTTGTACCGAACAATGGCTTTGCTATTCCGACCCGGTCCTTCCAGCGGGGTTCGGCCAAGTCCAGAACAGACTGCGGATAGTCTTCTGGTGACACGATCTGGGTGTTCACCAGCAAAACTCGAGCACGGGCAGCAAATCCATACCATGTGAAATCATCCGACTGAAATTCGCTTGGATAGTGCTGGGCCTGAGGCGAAACATAAATGTCCAGCAATCCCTCCTTTTGAAGCCTCAACGTGTTCAAAATCTCATTGTTCCAAAACACGTTGCAGCGGGGACGATTGCGCTCCCTTAAAATACGATTTGTCAGACCAACCGTTTTGTTCGCCTCAAGATCGTAGACTGCCGCAACCTGGATCCCCGTTTCGTGGGTGAAATCTTGCAGGATCGGCTCCGAAAACTCGCGATCCAGAGCCGTGTAAACAATCAGTTGATCTTCTCGCTGCTGCCAACAACCACCTCCAACAGACAATGCCAGTACGGTCAAGAAAAACGGACGCGAGGCGATTCGAAAAGCTCGTTTCTCACCAAGCGGGGTATAGTTCATTGCTTTGACTCATGCAGTGACATGACTTGTATTCGAACGACAAAGCCAATTACTTTTTCATTGATTTGTGACGGCCGAAGAGGAAAATCGGTCCCGCGCCTGTCGGGGACGCTTCGTTGAAACGCGCGGTGCATGGATCATTTTTCAGTCTCCCAGCTTATCACATCAGCTCGACAAATCGGTTGAAACCCGCTTTCCTTTCGAATTTTGGCTGTCCCTGCTTTCCCTGGGATTAAATTCTCCGCAAATCGTGAAACAATTGTCGCGCTGTGTAGGCAATCGTGAAGGCGTACAATGCAACACATGATTAGGTTTTTGACGGTTCCTTCAGCTGGCCACCCGCGATTCACACCTCCCGCCCGGTACAGCAAACTCGCTGTGCAGCTCGTTTGCTGCGCCATCCTCAGCGTCACGTGGGGCTGCCGACCGCCTCAAAACCATGAAGACCGAGTGCCTGGCGGATCCGAGCGGCACACCTCCCTTTCGACAACGGAAAACGAACGGTCTGTAAACCAACTGCCAAAGGTCTCCCCGCAAGTCAGATCAAAGTCCATCACCAATGTCCCCCAAAACTCAGCTGGACAAGCAGACACATCACCGGCAGGAACGGCCCGAGGTTCCGATTCGAACCATCATCTTCAGGCGACAAACACTGTCGTCAACCCCCAATTGATGTCGGCAGCGGGAATCCGGAAATTGGGAGGGAAGCACATCACTTTGTACACCGATCTGCCACATCAACCATCCATTGATCCGCTACCGTCTGTTTTCGATGCGGCCGTCGCTGAGTGGTGCCGGTATTTTCAAATTGACATCCAAAAGACTGCCGACTGGCACCTTCATGGCTACTTGATCCAGAACAAAGATCGCTTCATCACAGCTGGCTTGTTTTCTGACGACCTGCCGCCGTTCCTGCATGGTTTTCAGCGGGGTTCAGAAATCTGGTTCTATGATCAGAAAAGTGATTACTACCGCCGCCACCTGATGTTGCACGAAGGTACGCATGCATTCATGAACCACTTTCTCGGCTCCGGCGGGCCTTCCTGGTATTCGGAAGGACTGGCCGAGCTGCTCGGGACTCACCACTGGGAAGAAGCCCGACTTGCGTTGCGTCATTTTCCACAGCACCGAGACGAAGTCCCCTACTGGGGAAGAATCAAGATCATTCGGGAAGACATGGCACATTCCGGTCTCCGCAGTCTGCAGCAGGTAGTCGACACCGGCGCACGGGACTACCTGAAAGTAAATCCCTACGCCTGGTCATGGGCAGTGAGTGCTTTTCTCGATGGACATCCAGCCTATTGCCATCGTTTTCGAGCACTGCAAAACTATGTCACTGATCCTCTCTTTTCACAACATTTCCTGGATTCGTTTCAAACGGATTGGAACCAACTGGAAGAAGAGTGGCAACTGTTCATTTTGAATCTGGTCTACGGATACGATATTCCACGCGAAGCGGTAATCTTTCAACCCGGCAAACCACTCTCCAAGCAGCCAGCCACAGTCATCGTGAAAACTGATCGAGGCTGGCAGTCCAGCGGAATTCGGCTCGAAACGGGTGTTTCGTATCACCTTCAAGCAACGGGCCGCTACCAGTTGGCCAACCAGTTACAGCCCTGGTGGTGCGAACCCAACGGCGTGACAATCCGTTACCACCAAGGAAAGCCTTTGGGAATCTTGTTGGGATCGATACGCCCTGAAGGCGAGCGAACCGGTCTGAGCCAACTGGCCCAATCAAAAATCATCGGATTGCAGCAGACGCTCACGAGCCAAACAGCTGGAACGCTGTACTTGCGAATTAACGACTCTGCCGCCGAGTTGGCTGACAACCTGGGAGAAGTGAAGGTAAGAATCCAACGGCTGACTTCCAGTAAGACGCCAACCTCCGGGAAGCTGAATTGAATCGGCTAAATCCCGACAAAACCGGTGGCTCAAATCTGTGGCAGAGAAAATTCTACGCCTTGCGCCAGGGGCAGTTCACCACCGCCGTTGACCGTGCAGGTCTGCCGTCGCATGTAGGCCTTCCAGGCATCACTGCCCGCCTCTCGCCCACCTCCTGTCTCCTTTTCGCCACCAAATGCGCCCCCGATTTCAGCTCCGGAAGTTCCAATATTCACGTTGGCAATACCGCAATCGCTTCCCGTGGCCGAAAGAAATCGTTCTGCTTCCAGCAGGTCATTGGTAAAGATCGCGGAGGACAGACCTTGATCTGCCGAGTTATGCTCTCGTATCACTTGATCCAATGACTGGTACGTCATCACATACAGAATAGGCGCAAAAGTCTCTGTTTGAACAATCGGCATGCCACCTGGTGCGCGTACAATCGTAGGTGTCACAAAGTAACCGGCTCGCTCCAACCTGGTTCCACCACACAAGACCTCGCCCCCCTGCTCACGGGCCAACTCAAGGGCCTGCAACATCTCCTGAACTGCGGTTTCATGGATGAGCGGGCCCATCAGCACACCATCCTCCCAAGGGTCACCCACCTGGCTGCTTTGATATGCTTGAACGAGCTGCTGGATGAAAGTGTCGGCCAATGATTCGTGAATAAACAGGCGGCGTAACGTCGTGCACCGCTGGCCCGCCGTTCCTGCAGCAGCAAAGAGTATGGCTCGCAGCGCCAAATCCAGATTGGCGGTGGGTGCCAGAATCACCCCATTGTTGCCTCCTAGTTCCAGCAGGGAACGTCCGAGTCGTGCCGCCACTTTTTGACCAACATCCCGTCCCATCTCACAACTTCCCGTTGCCGAAACCAGTGGCATTCGCCGGTCTTGGGCCAACCAACGACCTACGGAGGCGTCGTGGCTGATACACAAGTTAAAAATTCCTGGCATACTGTGGTCAGCCATGACTTGGTTGACAATGTGTTGGGTGGCGATTGCGGTCAGAGGAGCCTGGGGTGAAGGCTTCCAAAGCAAGCTGTCACCACAGACTGCCGCGATGGCCGCGTTCCAGGCCCAGACCGCCACCGGAAAATTAAACGCGGTAACAACGCCCACCGGTCCCAGCGGATGCCACTGCTCAAACATGCGGTGTAGAGGCCGCTCGCTGGCGATGGTCCGGCCATAAAGTTGCCTGGAAAGTCCCGTGGCAAAGTCACAGATATCGATCATCTCCTGAACTTCGCCTTCACCTTCCGACAAAACCTTGCCCACTTCCAGGGTGACAAGCATTCCCAGGTCTTTTTTCTTTTGACGAATTGCCAGTCCCAGCTGACGTATGATCTCACCCCGCTGGGGAGGAGGAAGTGTCCGCCAGGTTTCAAATCCCCGTTGGCAACTTTCGACTGCCTGGTCATAGTCGGCACGGGAGGCCGTGAGCACACGAGCGAGTGGTTTGCCGGTAGCTGGGTTAAAAGATTCGAACTCCCCGCCCGAAGGCTGCTTGACCCAGTTTCCGGCGTAGACCCCACTATTGACTTCCTGGATTCCCAAACGTTGAAGTACATCACGAAACATCACAGCATCCTTTTCTGAGGTACCCTGATGGGCAGCATCAACCAAGTTCCTATTGGCCAAATGGTGGGAACGATATTGTCAAAGTTCGTTCAATAATACGATTCAATCATTTGTCCTATCGCTCAAGAAACGTCTCCCGAAGGAACCGGAGAAATTCCGTCCCATCTTCAGAACTCAGACACGTGAACAAAATCGTCTCCTATTTCTGGAAACGGGTGAACCGCCGCGCCGTGAGCTCCCCGCATTGCTCGCACCAGGTTTTGCGAAAAGGCAACTATGTCTTTTAAAGCCCCGGCAGTGCCTCTTTCGGTTGAAAAAGATTCCACAGTAATCGCTCGTTGTCAGTAGATCGACTCTCAATCCATCGGCTTACGTTAGAACATTTACAGTCTCTGCTGATCCATCTCGGTCACTTCGTCCAGCGCTTCGGTAAAGATTCCCAGTGCTACCTCAACCTGTTCTTCACTGATCACTAGCGGAGGACAGAAGCGAACTGTACTATCTCCGCAACTTAATAGAAGCAGCCCCTTGCCAAAGCACCGCTGAACAACTTCCTGACATTGCTCAATTGCCGGCTGCTTGGTGTTAGAGTCAAGCACCAGTTCCGCACCGATCATCAAACCCCTTCCTCGCACATTTCCCAGCAGTGGTTGATCCGCTTGAAGTGCAGACAGTTTTTCGAGCATGAATTTTCCCACACGAGCCGCATTTTCGATCAACCCTTCTTCGAGTAGGGCAATCGTTTCCAGGGCAGCCACACAGGAGACCGGGTTCCCCCCAAAGGTACTGGCATGGGCTCCCGGACCCCAATCCATCACTTCCTGTTTGGCGACAATAGCTCCCAAAGGCATCCCCGAAGCAATGCCTTTAGCCAAACAGGTGATGTCGGGCTCGATGCCCCAATGTTCCATCGCAAACATTTTCCCAGTGCGCCCCATGCCAGTCTGAACTTCGTCAGCAACGAACAAAATGTCGTACCTTTCAGCCAAATCCTTCAAGCGTTGATGGAAGCCGTCGGGTGGAACAATGTATCCCCCTTCACCCAGAATCGGTTCCACGAAGAAAGCTGCCACTTCGTGGGGTGAAACGGTTTTGTGAAATATTTTGTCCTCGAGATCGGACAGGCTCTTCCAACAGCAGGCTTGGCCGGACTGGTTCGCCTGGCATCGATAACAGTCGGGAAACTCAATGTGGCTGACTCCCGGCACCAGGGGCGAGAAATCTCTGCGCTGGGTGACTTTACTTCCGGTCAGTGACAAGGCTCCCATTGTGCGTCCATGAAAAGCCCCGAAAAAGGAGATCGCGTGCTGGCGTTTCGTGTGGTGCCGCGCCAACTTGAAAGCCGCTTCCACGGCTTCGGATCCTGAGTTTGTGAAAAAGATTTTTTTCGGATCGTCGCCGGGCGTTATTTCCGCCAGTTTGTGAGCCAGGTCGCGTTGGGGACCGTAGTAGAAATCAGTACCCGACATATGAAGCAAGAGTTCCGCCTGCTGCTGAATTGCTTTCACAACCCGTGGGTGACAGTGTCCGGTAGAGCAGACCGCGATACCAGCCGTAAAATCGAGAAAACGATTACCATCGGCATCTTCGATCGTCGCGGCTTGGGCACGAGCGACTGCAAGAGGATACGCGCGGGTATAGGAGGAAGATGTAACCTGCTCATCGCTTTCGATCAGTGCCCGGGCCTGTGGACCGGGTAGTTTCGTACGGATTTCCGGAACGGTTTGAACACGTTTTGGCCAAAGCATCGCCCGCCTCCGTTAACCGCAAATGGGTGACTGGTGAAAAAAATCAACATCTTTCTACTTGAATCCTACGGTACAATGTTGAGATGGCAAATTTTAGACGCTGCCAAAGAACTTGAGTTTTCGCTTCTGTTTCCATACCAACGTTTTACGACAACGGGTTGAAATGCCTGTAACAGTGTGGTCTTACTGAAAGCCGGCTGCCGACCTTGTCCAACTAACTCTCAGAAGAACTGTCATGACTCAAAAAAAGAACACACCCGTTTCAGGTCCCCATCAATCCATTCCCGCAAGCAATGAACGTGAAACTTTCACTTCAATCTTTCTCGATCATCTGTGGGCGCGTTACCGGAAGAGAGTCTCCTACATCGCAGCCTACGAAACGATCATTGCGAGTGCCGGAGCACGTTTCTTCAATGACCACATCGCCTTCCGGACTTTGGCAGCCACGAGACCACAAACGGGTGTGAGCTCGATTTCACGCATTTTTGAAGCTTTAGATTATCGAGCGTCCGAATGTTACGAATTTCCTCAGAAACATCTCAATGCAATCCACTTCCAGCACCCTAATCCCCAGTTTCCCAAACTGTTCATTTCCGAGCTAAAGACTTGGGAACTTCCCGCAAAAGTGCAAGAGATTGTACTCCCAGTTCTCGGAACACATCGCGATCCCATCTCGGAAGAGACTTTGTCGCGTCTCTGCCATCTTGACGGAGTTCAAGGGTCGGACCACGCAGAACTGCTGCAATCCGTCGTTAACGAGATTCACGACTTGCCATGGTCTGCTCCGCAACAGGAGGATGTCGTCAACGTCAATAAGGCCAGCCAATACGCAGCCTGGGTGCTGGTACATGGTTACAACGTGAACCACTTCACATCGCTGATCAACGCGCACGCCGTCGAGTCGCTAGATGACATCGAAAAAACCGTGGGTGCATTGAGCGCAGCGGGCGTACCCATGAAAGAAAACATCGAAGGTAGCCCGGGTTCTAAACTCCGCCAGACCGCAACGAAGGCGGTTGTCGTTGACGTCGAGATTAGAGATGGAGAGCAAATGAGCACCATGCCTTGGACCTACGCCTATCTCGAATTGGCGCAAAGAGACAAAATCGAAAATTCACAGACCGGAGAAACTGTGCGTTTCGAAGGTTTTTTGGGTTCACAGGCAACCAACCTGTTCGAGATGACCAAGAGGTCATAGCAGGGAATCAAGTTCCTCAACCAGCTCTTCAAAATGGTGCAGCGCAGTTTCAACGGGTCCCGGTTGTTCCATATCGACTCCCGCTCCGCGAAGCAGGTCGAGTGGATCCTGGGAACACCCTCCCTGCAAGAATTTCAAGTAAGCCCTCAACTCTGCTTCACCGCCCGTTAACACCCGTTGGCTCAAGGCGATTGCGGCCGACATGCCGGTGGCATATTTGTAGACGTAGAATGCGCGATAGAAGTGGGGTATGCGCAAACATTCGAGTGACAGTGTTTCGTCGTAGGTAAAATCCGGACCGAAATAATCGCGTAACAATTTTTGATAGGTCTCTTTCAAAGCCTGGACTGTTAGCGGCTCGCCCTGTTCCGCCATGTCATGTGTGATTTTCTCGAATTCAGCAAACATCGTTTGGCGAATGATCGTACCTCGCATATCGTCAATTGCTCGATTCACCAAATAGGCTCGCTGCTTCTCGTCCTGTGCGTTTTGCAGCAGGTGTGCACTCAGCAATTCCTCATTGAACGTACTGGCAACTTCCGCTACGAAGATTTTGTATTGATAATACTGGAATGGTTGGTGCCGGGATGAATAGAAACTGTGCATCGAATGCCCTGCTTCGTGAGCCAGCGTAAAAACATCGTTAAATACCGTCGGTTGGTAATTCATCATGATGTAGGGGTCGCCGTCATAAGAACCGGCACTGAATGCCCCGGCCTGCTTACCAACATTGGGGTAACGGTCACACCATCGGCCGAGCAAGCCATCCTGTAACACTTCGCAGTACTCACTGCCGAGTGGCTGCAAAGCCGCAATCGTCAATTCGACTGCCTGGTCCCAATCTCGCCCGATCTCGAGATCATGAAGAATGGGGACGTAGGTGTCGTATTGATGAATTTCGTCGAGCTTCATTTTTCGTCGGCGCAGATCATAGAAACGATGCACGACGGGCAATTGTTTGCGGACGGTGGCGATCAAGTTGTCGTACACGGCAAGCGGAACATTGTCGGGGAACAGTGCGGCCGCCAAAGCACTCTCATAACCACGCACACGTGCATAGTAGACGTCCTTTTGGATCGATCCGCTAAATGCCGCAGCTAACGTGTTCTCATGAGCTTCAAACTGTTGGTAGTACTGGTGAAAAGCCGTTTTGCGTACTTCTCGCTGAGGAGAGTTCAACAATTGCATGAAGGTCGCATTACCCAACTCAACCTGCTCACCCTTTTCATTTTCAACCAATCCAAACTTGAGATCTACATTGTGTAACTGTTCAAAAACCTTGCCGGAAGCCTGGGCCATTTCACCCTGCATTGCCAACAGGCGCTCCTCCTTGCCAGTCAAAGTGTATGGTTTGAATCTCAGAATGCGTTCCAATACCAATCGATAAGGAAGCAACGCTTCGTGATCGAGAAAATCCGCCATCCGGTCGTCGGTGATCGACGTTATTTCTGGTCGGATGAAACTTGCCGCCTCAGCCGCCCGGGTTGCTAGATTCGTAAATCGACCATTCATCCCCTGATAGACGGCATTCCCCTGATCTTCTGTCGCTTTCAACAGGGCATAGTAGGCAAGTCTTTCACTCAGACGGTCGAGTTCCAAATCGAAAGCCAGGCAAGCTGCCAACACCTCGGCACCGTCACACAGGTGATTACGGAATTGATCAAATTCCGGAATTCTTGATTCCCAAAGTGTCATGTCCCGTTCCCAGGCCTCATCATCCGGATACAACCTGCCCAAATCCCAGGTGTCATCCAGGGCCACTTCTTCTCGCGTGGGAATTCTCTGGACCTTGAGCGTGCTCATCATTTTCCTACTCCTACGTCAAACAATGTCAGCAAAACAAGTTAGGGCCTGTCCTGGTGTCGGACAAGTCACGCTAACCGGTAATTCCTGACAACCTGGCCAAAAAAAGTGGTGGCTTATCTCCTTTTTGGGGTGCCAATTCCGCCGGAAATCTATAAATTTAAGTGTTAGTGGGACTTGCCCCTTAAAAATGAAGTCACCCGTAACCCATTGCTGCTATTCACTATGTGTCTTTTGGCGATCCAGTATCAGCTCGTTCCCGAAGCCCCTGTTCTAGTTGCCGCAAATCGCGAGGAATACTACGACCGAAAGTCCCAAACTCCAACCATACAATCCGGGAAACCCCGCGTTTTGGGCGGCGTTGACCTGATTGCAGGTGGTACCTGGCTTGGCGTCAACCAGCATGGCCTGTTTATCGCAGCCTGCAATCGCAGAAAAATGTTTCCTCCAACAGCTCCCCTTTCCCGGGGAGTCCTGTGCCGTGAACTGCTGAAGTGCAGTTCAGCTCAAGAGGCGGCCAATCTGGCCATCGACGAGTTGGCGGCGGGCGAATATGACGGGGTGAACTACGCATGTGCCGACGCGCGAAGTGGACATGTCGTCCACGGTGGAGACAACCTGGAAATCGTCGACTTGGAAGAAGGTCTGAATATCATTGCAAATCGGAACCTTAATGACGATCACGACGAACGGGTTCAGTTGGCTCGGCGGCTTCTGACCCTCCAGCAGCTCGATTCGCCAGTCAAATTTTTGGCCATTGCCAGCAAAGTCTTCGCCCGCAGCCCGTCGCCCCCTGGTCGACCGAGTGTCATCTTGCGTGGTTCCGAAAAAGGCACAGTCAGTTCGACCTTGATCTCATTGGGTGCCAAGCCTCGCGACGCGATTTATCAATATGCTCCGGGTCCTCCCGATCAGTACAAGTACGAGGACTATAGCCCGTTGCTGCGAGATATCCTCAGTCGAGGTCTACGGGAAACTCGTCAAAAAGAAATCACCAAGAGTTGACCGCCAGGTTCGGAATCTGCCGACACAAGAAAGTCGGACATCATCTGGTTCGGCTTGTCCACGCAACCCCGGGACCAGTAGACAACTGTTCCCCGTTGCTTCATTTGGATCCATGCCGGTCGGTATCACTTCTTTCTGATCAGGCCACACGGCGTCGTGTTCGCCGGAATTCGTAGAGCAACGCGTTACCACGTTTGGCAACCTGTGCAACGGTTCCCATTTTCCGGTAGCAGTAGGCAATTCTCTGTGCCATCCCACGTTCGATGTTCAACGCTTGTGCCAGATTTTCCGTATCAAAGCGGCGCGGGAGACGCGCCGGAGCAAGCTTTCGCAAATCTTGGGCCTTGTGCAGCCGATAGGTCCCATGAATTTTTAACAGTTTCTGGTCCTCGACCTCATAGTCTCTGGTACTCCAGCGACGTCGCCGGCCATGGCCCGGATAGCGCCACTCTTCGATGTCCACCAGAACGATTTCCAGCCACAAGTTGGGATGAGGAAACACGCTGGTGAAATAGACCAACTCTTCAAAAACATCAATCAGGCGTCCGCGCTTGGGACTCTTCCTGCGACGGAGGACCGGTCCCGCCGCTCGTTTTTGCTGCACCAACTGCTTGCTAACCACCAGGGGCTTGACGACCAAAAGCTCGTGATCGGTTATGAGATCAAGTACCTTATCACGAATGGCGGACAGACCGCCGTGTTGAATTTCGATCAGGCGTCCTGCGGCTATCGCGTCGATTCGATATCGACCAACGCGGACTTCAGTCTGCCCGGCGGCGTCGGCATACTGCAATTTCAGTTGGCGATGAAGCGACGTTTCCAACGTTCTATGTCCTGCGAAGGAGTTGACAGGCTCAAACGACCATCATGGGTTAACTTTTTCACCACAGACCGTCCCGCCAAATCGAAAAGTGACTGACTTTACGAAGGATTTGGTTGGATGCCAAAGTCGCGTATGGTAAGTAGAGTCTGTAATGAATAGCCCCGATCTGCAAAGATTTGAGCAGCGCCTTCCAGCCGATCCACAACGGCAACCACACCCACAACTTTCAACCCAAAGGCTTCCACTCGTTCGATCGCCTTCAGTGAACTTCCTCCGGTGGTGACAACGTCTTCGACAATAACCGCCGTTAAGCCAGGTGTGATGGGACCTTCGACATCGTTTCCTTTGCCATGAGACTTTGTCTCTTTCCTGACAATGAACCCCTTGAGAGCCTGGCCCCGGTGAGCCGCTGTCGTGATCACGGCGGCAGAAATCGGGTCGGCACCGATTGCCATTCCACCAACGGCATCCGGCAGATTGTCGCCCCACATTTCGAGAATCCCTTCCGCAATCTGCTTGGCGCCAGCCGAATCCAACGTCACCTTACGGCAGTCCAGGTAGTAACTCGATTTCTTCCCCGAAGCCAACGTAAATTCGCCTCTCTCTAACCCGTGTTCACGAATCAACGCCAGCAGTGCATCGCGGTCGTACATTGCAACAGGTCCTCCTGTCGCCACTTATATCACGCCAATGACGATCAAAGAAGTAATGAAGAGGGCGACTATTGGGAAAAAAGGCTCGAGCGGGAAACCTCAAGTGTGGAGCCCAGAGAGGACATGGGGGCAGTGCCCGAATTCGACGACGACTTGTCCACAATCGCCAGCTTTGAACCCTCAGAAAGTATCGAGAAGAGGTCCGTCATGTCCTTGGCGGTAACCATGATACAACCCTTCTGGGTTCCGGACGAAGGCGCAGCGTGGATCACCAGGTTATCCGACAGTCCCAGAGAAACGATGCCGTAGGGATTGGACGAATCACCAGCCGGTACAACTTCTCCGTCCAAACCTACAAACAAACGGCCTTCCTGACTTTTGTCTACCACTTCATAGTGGCCGGGAGCAGGAAAGGGATCTTGCCCGATTTGAATGGGGAACCGGCCGGCATAATACCTGCCCAAAAACAAAGTCACTTCGCGCCGTTTCAAGTCAACCTCAGCTGTAAACTGGCCATGTACGACTTTGATCTCCTGTCCGGGCACTAGCTGATTAAGATCATAGACGCCATTCACATTGGCCAAAAATTGCCAGGGCACATCGAAGCTCTGAGCAATCTGTTCCAGCGTTTCACCAGGTTGTATCTGGTATGGTGGCTGTAACGTGTGTTCACGGGAATAAATCACTGCACCGGCTAACTGGTCGAGCATCTCAATAAGCTGTGTTTTCTGCCCGGTTGTTAACTCGGCACTACCGTACCACATGGAAAGCGCGAACAATGCGTCGGCCAGTCGGTTCTCGGCAAGGTGGCCTTCAACCACTCGCCAGTCGGCAGCAAAGGCATTGTGAGCGACAGATACCGGTTCTTCAGCCGCTGGACTTGTCACTGCACGACTCGTTGCTGTCGCATTGGCTGCGACTTCAGCTGTGCTGGAATCTTCTTCACCGGGAGCCGTTCTGTTCTGCGAAAAAGTTCCCAACGCCGTAGAATTTTCCACCTGGGTCTGTTCCAATTCGTTCGTTTTGACAACCCCAAGGCCCACAGTCCCTATTGGCAGATGGTCAGAATGACCGCTGCCATCCGTCGTTGCCCTGGCGATCTCGACCTGAGGTAGCCCGGACGCTGGGCTCTGTGAATTTTCTGTGGAAATCTGAGTCGGTACTGTGACCGCCGGAGGCGTCGTTCCCGGATTCCCCGATTGAATTTCCGTAGCTGACCATGGCGCCTCGTAAGGCGCCTTGGACAAAGTCACCCCGGGAGACCGATTGAGCATTACGTAGACACCGTATCCGGCAGCCAGCATGACCGCGATCACAAAGCCATTTTTGAGAGAACCCACTTTCGTCCTCCTTGACGAAACCACACCCACTGAAACGTGGCAGAACACCACCAAAATCTGATTAGAATGATGCTTGCCACGGAGAAACTCGACGGCGGGCAGAATCCTAGAAAAATTTCTATCCGACGGCTAGGCCAGAATCCGCTCCAACCGTTGCAGCTAGCGACAGCAAAGCTGCAGCAAAAATCGGTGGAACGAAACGGTCCCATTCCCCGGAGCCTACGCCCCTGTTACTCACCTGTTTCCCTCAACAAGGCCCGGATTTTCTCCAACCGTTGGATCAATTCGACTTCGAAACCTCGCTGCACTGGTCGATAGTACTCGCGCTCAATGCCCAGATACTCCTGTGACACAACACCTTCCTCGCTATCATGCGCGTATTGATAGCCCTCGCCGTGCCCCAGGCGCTGGGCTCCCCCATAATGTGCATCTCGCAGGTGGCGAGGAACTGGGGTGATTCTCCCCGACCGAATGTCGTGGCGGGCTTCACCGATCGCAACCGTGGCCGCATTCGACTTTGGAGCGCATGCCAGATAGGTCACCGCCTGAGCTAAATTCAGCTGACATTCCGGTAAGCCCACGAATTCGCAAGCTTGCATCGTAGCCACTGCCAAGCAGAGAGCTTGCGGGTCCGCATTGCCGATGTCCTCGCTGGCCAGAATCACCAGGCGACGCGTCAGGAAACGAATATCCTCACCACCTTCGAGCATCCGTGCCAGCCAGTAGAGCGCAGCGTCCGGATCACTTCCTCGCAAACTCTTAATCAACGCGCTGGCCGAGTCGTAATGAGCATCTCCATCAGCATCGTAGTTCATCGCCTTACGTTGCACGGACTCTTCTGCCAACTCCAGCGTGTAGGTGACTGCTGACTGGGAACTGGATAAAACGCCCACTTCGAGTCCCGCCAGCGCGCGTCTTGCATCTCCGTCGCACACCTCAGCCAGGAATTGCAGAGCATCCTCGTCAATGGTAACCTCGTAGCTTCCCAGTCCACGTTCCCGGTCCTTCGCTGCGCGCAGTAACAAAACCTTGATGTCCTCTTCCGCCAAGGGCTCAAATTGAAAAATCCGACTGCGACTGACCAACGGACTATTGACAGAAAAAAAGGGATTTGACGTGGTAGCACCCACCAGCATTACCACTCCGTCCTCTACGTCTGGAAGTAACACATCCTGTTGGGCCCGGTTAAACCGATGAATTTCATCAATAAACAGTAATGTCTTCTGTCCCCCGCTTGCGAGTTCGTCCCGGGCGTCGTTGAGTACGGATCGGACATCTTTAACGCCGCTGGTAACAGCGTTCAATTGGCAATATCGACTGTGGCTTTCCGTCGCCAGAATTCTGGCCAAGGTCGTCTTGCCGCTACCTGGTGGGCCATACAGAATGACCGATCCTAGCCGGTCCGCTGTCAACAAGCGTCGAAGCAGTTTCCCTTCCCCCAACAAGTGCTGTTGTCCCAGAAACTCATCCAATCGACGTGGGCGCATACGAGCAGCCAGGGGTTGAGCCTGCTGCAGGTTCGCTGCCTCGGAAGCTTCAAACAGGGACATGATTCAATCGCTTTTCGGTTGATCTTGCTTCACGGCCCAACGGTTGACTCCGGAACGGAAAAATCGAACCATGAAAGGCCTTGGAAATCTCAAACCGCCATCGCAAAATCGAAAACCTTCTGCGGGGTCGCCGTCCGGAGTCGCTTCAGACGATCGGCTTGGTTATTCCCAAGCAGACGACGAACTCCCTGGTACAGGAGTGAAAACACCGGCTTCTGGCCTGCGACCCAAGCCGGTGGACAAAATTGTGAACCATCGAGCAGAGTTAGACCAGCATCCAAGTCAAATTTTTCCAAAAAAACGGCGGAGGACTGCCAGCTCCCGCAGTGCAGGTCTCAACTGGACGACCAGTTGACGAAGCGGACCCGGGAAACGCTCAAGTCTCTGCGGGATACTTCAAGCTGACCGGACAGGAGGTCCGAAAAGTAAAACTACCTTGAGTGTCGCCTCTGATAGCACCTTCCACGGGTTGACTCCCATGAACTCTCGATCACCTGCTGCAGAAAACCGTGCCAGCATAGAAAGGAATGCATGGTCGAGTTACTTTCTCGAGTCCCGGCGACCCACCGTAAGCCTGGTGTTTGTCATTCCAATTTTGCTGATTTATGAAGTAGGGGTCCTCTTGTTAGGCCCCCAGGCCATGCGCAACGGAGCCGACCTCTGGCTTCGCCACTTCCTGGATACAATCGGCTTTGGTCAGTACTTCCTGTTGCCCCTCTTGACGGTTTTTACGCTGCTCGCCTGGCACCATGTGACACACGAGCCCTGGAAGTTCTCGCCCAGACTGCTGGGCTTGATGTTGGCCGAATCCGCCCTGTTCAGCGTGATCCTGTTAGGATTTGTACAGTTCCAGGGGCGAATGATGGAAATATCTCAGCTGACGGTAGCCATCCAGTCCGCTGAACAGCTGGCCTGGGCAGCCAAATTGAAACAGGTTGTGGGTTACTTTGGTGCCGGAATCTACGAAGAACTGCTATTCCGTTTGCTGCTGTTGCCCGTGCTCACTATTCTGATTCAGGGTATGGGTGTAACCACTAAGAAAAGTTTGTTGGTCGCGATCATTCTCAGCGGGTTATTCTTTTCCGCAGCCCATTATCAAGTATTCACGTCGGTTGGAGATGTTTTCGAATGGTTCAGCTTCAGCTTCCGATTCGTAGCCGGTGTTTTCTTCGCGGTCCTGTTCACTTATCGCGGCTTTGGCATCGCGGTCGGAACGCACACGCTCTACGACGTCCTCGCCGTAACGATCCAGGGGGGATGACGCGGAATTTTGTTGAAAACAAATGCGTCTCGTTCTGAAAGTGACACCAACAACGCGTGCCTGGACTGAAACCGAAAACGCGAACCTCTTGCCAGCAAGTCACAGCTCGGGTAGATCAACAAGCTTACATTTGTCAAGATCTACATTCGGGGAATCTGCTAGTCGTTTCAACACCTGTTTGTTGCGCGACTCGAGTCAGCTTATAATGAATCTTGGCGGATGCAACTTTGACCACAGCAACACTCTCACCGATTTGAAACATTTACCACACAAGGAATTCAGGATCGTGCTTTCTGTTCGGCCAAAAGTTGCGGAGCTCTCGTTTCAGGTTTACGGAAGAGCCCTGCATCCAGAACTGTTTGAGGTCCACCAGACTCGACAGGTTGAGCGGGGCGATTATTCGGCCAAAATTGATATCACAAGCGCGGGTCACGTCATCCGCTGGTGTTACGATGGAATTACTTTGACCGAGGTCGCGACCACCGCCAATCATCCTCTTCCAAAGCGACGACGTCTGATGGGACATCGCCTGGTGGGACAGAGAAACGATCAGGTGGAGTGTCGAGGTGGTATCATTTACCGCGTTGATTTTCAGCTGGAACCACTGGATCCGGAGCTCTTTTGGTCTTTTCAAGAGGGCTTGATTCGCAATGATGAACGTGACGGTTTACTCTTCACATTCGAGTCAAGTGGTCGGCTCGCTTTAGGTGCCGTCAGCTACATTCATGTCGAGACACGGCAGCGCAGTATGCTGGTTCAAGCCTTTCACACATTCCCTGATGACCACGCAATTGTGAAAACCCAGTCGCACATACAGCTGCCCTAATCCCCGGAAACCTGTTCCAGGAATGAACGCAGTGCATCAGCCACGGCTTGAGGATTTTCCACTGGTGCCATATGCCCTGCATCAGGAATCTCCACCAGTTCCGCCCGAGGCATTAGGGCGGCCATTTCACGCATTTCGGCGGGTGGTGAAATTACGTCGTCGACCCCACAAAGTAGCAGCGCGGGCACATCGATTTCAGCCAGACGTTCGGTCACGTCCGGCCGCCGGGCCATGCCCCGTTGGGCTGCAGCAATTCCCTCTGGGGAATTACGCAAAATAACCCGCCTTGCATTCTCAATCAGATCCTCACGCCGATCACAGGTGCTCTCGGAAAACAGCTTGGGAAGCAGAGCAGCGGGTATGAATCCTGTACCCTCGCGCTCCACCCTGGCCGCCATGATAAGGCGAGCCCGCATGATCTCGTCGCTGTCGCCAGCAGCTCGTGTATCACAGAGGATAAGGCTCCCTACCAGTTCAGGATATCTCTTTTGAAACTGCCAGGCGATGTATCCCCCCATTGAAAGTCCGCAAAAAGTGACGGGGTCCCGACAATCGAGCACGGTCAAAAGCCGTTGCAGGTCATCAGCGTATTGTTCCATGGAAACTCGATGTGGAGTGACTGAACTCTTTCCAAAACCGCGCAAGTCCGGGACAATTGTACGAAACGACGCAGTCAGCGATTCAGTCAGTTCCAGCCACATCGTGTGATCGAGTGGAAAGCCGTGTACGAAAAGAATCACGGGTCCACTTCCCCGGTCCATGACTTCCAGTTCCGCGTCGCCGATCGATACCGTCTCAATCACTTTTGATCTCCCCAGAACTCTTCTTGCATCTCTCAGGAAGAAATCCTACTGCATAGGGACTCCCAGAATCAGCCACGAATTCACAAATTTGATAGACCACTGCCCAATCAGTATTGCCAGGAACGGCCACACGAACCATGGTCGGAACGTTGAATTCCATTCTTGCAAACCATGGTGAATTTTCCAGATTTGCAGCGTGCGGAGGGGGATCTGCAAAACCACCAGAGAAAACAGCCAGACCGCTGCCGGATTATGGCGACAGGCAGTTACAATTTCTCCGTGGGCCAGGCAGATAAAGCTGCGCGTCAGACCGCAACCGGGACAATCCAACCCAAACAGACGACGGACCAGACAGAACGAAGGCAAGGGCTTATTCCAGACTGGTACCACCACTTCCCGGTCTCCCCGGACACGTAGTGAAGCGGCCAAGGTGAGGACAACAATACCAGATAACAGTATCAACCCATGATGCAACTGGCGCTCCGACTTGGTGCGACTCCCACCGTGGATCAATACACCTTCGGTGTGCCTTCCTTCTTCAAACGGCTCCGAAATTGAAGCACCCTCTGACCCGTCGTTAGCTCTCGTCGATTGGTTCGAGAGATTCACGTTGGGTCTGTCGCCGTTGCTTTTCAAGTTGAAACCTTTCCAATTGCCTGCGAATGAGTCCCGAAAACGGCTCAAGTTTCAACGCTCTGCTCTGGTGCCTGACGGCCTGATCAAGATCATTTTTGGCAAAGTAACAACGTGCCAAGGTGTCCAAATAACCTGCCTGATTCGGATGGAGTTCCAATGACTTCTGGCTGCACTCCAGGGCCTCCTCAAAATCGCCTTCCGTATTACCTATCAGCCATGCCAACTGATTATAGGGAGCCGGATCATCAGGTGTCGCGGCAATCTGTTTGCGGAATGCATTTGCAGCCTCCTGAATCAGTTGCCGAACGCGCCGTTGCCAGTCAAGATCCTGATTCGGCAAGCGATACATGGCAATCAAAACGTCTGCATCACTGGAGTCGGCAACAAGGGCCTGTTCCAGGTGTGTTTTTTGCTGGGATAATTCATTGCGCGCGGCATGATGAAGAGCGAAGAAATGATGCATTCGGGCCCGGATCCAGCCAGTCTGCCTTTGGAAATCGTCGGCCGTGATTTGCTCGTCTCGATTGTCTTGCAGAACCTGGATCAAACTCTGAAATGTCTGGGCTGCATCCAATTCACGCGCGCTGTCGTGCAACATCTCGGCCAGACTGAAATGAGCTTTAATGTAGGTATTGGAAGCAACTGGTCCCAGTGCGATCACATGACGGTATTCCTTCTCCGCCCAATCTATGAGCCCCCGTTTCTTCAGCTCAAAAGCCGTTAGCTCATGCTCCTTGGCGTCGTTCTTCCCAATCTGTAAAGCTTTTTGAATCCTCTGATTTGCTCGTTCAACATTTCCAAGTTTTAACTCCGACTGCGCCAGTCGGTACGCCAACAATGCATTTTGAGAAAAAAGGGTATCACCTCGCTGGGACAAATCCGTGAAAAGCTGCCATTCCTCTTGTTCCGCGAGCCAGTCAACAATCTCCAGAATTTGAACTTCGTTCTTTAACTCTAAATGATCGAACAGCTGTTTGCTCACCCGGGCAGCCTCAGTCACGTGGCCCATTTCCCGCAACATTTCCGCCTGCCGCCGGAGCAGGTTCCGTACAATCTTCTGACTTGACCGATCGGGGGACACTTGCAACAACCGCCGTTCGACTTCAACCAGTTTCCCCCAGGACACGACTGCCGTCGCGGAATTGTCGAGCCAATCCGCATACACATGCAACCAACTGGCTCCTGCGCGGCGACTCGAGCCGAGAGTATGGCGAATGACGTCGCTATGCTTTTTTCGATCCTCCGCGTTTTCTGGGCAGTTCTGTCCGATAACAAACAACGCCGCTTCCTTGGAAAGCGAATCGGTCCTCTCAAAACGCGCCAAACGACAGAGTGCTGCGATACCTGCACCTGCCTCCAATTGAGCCAGGGCGTTCATTCGCCTCACGCGCTGATCGTCATCTTGCCGTCCGTAACCCTTCAGGATCGTTTTAATCGCAGGTGAATCCTGCTCCCAGGTCCAATCGATGCGCATGCTGCGAATTAAATACTTCGCACGCATCGCCACCTCAACGTTCTTGCGATTTTGTGCCTCCGACAATGCCTCGAAGGCGGCAAACCCGAGTTTGGTCAATTCGGCCTGGGCCCGTTCTCGCGTCGTGTAACGATCATCTCCCAACTGCTCAATGAGTTTCTCGACCTTCCGCTGTACATCCTGTGAAGGCTCTTGGACCCGGTCCTGTCCTTTCACACCAACTGGTAGCATCAGCAAGGCCACCCACATCAGAACGGTGACCGAAAAAAACCATCCGCGATGATCGGTTAACATCGTACATCTCCCTCGAAAATCGCGCTGGCGCTCACACGATCAGGGTTCCACCAGGCCCACTCGAATCCTCCATCGACTCGATGTATCGGCGCAAACGTTCATTCTCGTCTTTGATTCCCTTCAACTGAAGCATATTTTGAACCCGTTTCAACAACTCCACCTTGTTGACCGGCTTGGAAAGGAAATCATCCGTACCTGCATCCACCGCGCGTTGGATGTCGCCCAGTTCATTCAAGGCAGTGACCATCAAGACCATCACTGCACTGGTTTTCGGGTTATCTTTGAGTTTCCTACAGACTTCGAACCCGCTTAACTTGGGCATCATGACATCCAGTAAAATCAGGTCCGGGTGAAACGAATCTACTTTTTCCAATGCCTCTTGTCCATCAACAGCAACTTCAACTTGGCAAGGGATATCTGCCAAATATGCTTCTAACAACTCCACATTGGCTTGATTATCATCAGCAACCAGAATCTTGTTAGGGTCAGACATTTCAACCATCACTTGCTATATTCCCAGGTACTTTGACCTCTCGACGAACTCCTTGATTATAGCGCAAGAGGGGAATTGAGAGAACGGGAACCAAGAGTGAAGCAGGCTGGGAAGGCTTCCGGGACGAGGCGGCACTCTAGCCCTGTTTCCAACGTTATTGAAATCAACAATCCGCAGATCACACGAATCCGACACGCGTGTTTGCGGCAGAAGGGGTCGCCAAAGTCCTTACCAGTACCTTGTATGAAGCGTAGGAAGTCAAATTTGAAACATCCACCATACGGGCTAAACAGCGGATGCGGGAACGGGAAATTGCGCACAGAGTTCCGATACATCTGCGCGTATCCTCTGCAACGTCGATTCGTCTTCACAATTTCGCAATGACTCCAACATCCAGGCGGCAATACGCTTCATCTCGCCGGGTCCCATACCACGCGTCGTCAAAGCCGGAGTACCAACTCGGATTCCGGAAGGATCAACCGGTTTTCGCTCGTCAAAAGGTATCATATTCTTATTCACCGTGATGCCACACCGCTCCAGCGTGCTGTCGGCAATTTTCCCGCCAATTCCCAGAGGCGTCACGTCGACCAGCATCAGATGATTATCCGTTCCTCCGCTCACCAGACTCAGGCCACCGCTTGCCAGGTCCTCAGCCAGCACGCGCGCATTCTCGATAACACAACGACCGTATTCGACAAATTGAGGTTCCATGGCCTCAGCAAAACAAACCGCCTTGGCCGCAATCACGTGCATCAACGGTCCCCCTTGAATGCCAGGAAAAACACTCCGGTTCAACTCTTTGGCATACTCGGACTTGCCTAGAATCAAACCCGCCCGGGGACCCCGTAGAGTCTTGTGCGTCGTCGTCGTGACAAAGTCCGCGACAGGAACCGGGTTGTGATGCAAACCCGCGGCAACCAGTCCCGCATAGTGCGCCATGTCGACAAACAACTTGGCTCCGACGCTCTCGGCAATTTCTGCAAACCGGTCGTGAGGTATTTCGCGAGGATATGCGCTTGCGCCGGCGACAATCAGTTTGGGACGATGTTCGCGCGCCAACGCAGCAACTTGATCGAAGTCAATGCGGTGCGTGTCCCGTGTGACACCATAACTGATGAAATTATAGAGTTTTCCCGAAATGTTCAGCTTCATGCCGTGGGTTAGATGGCCACCGTGTGCCAGGTCAAGGCCTAGAACAGTGTCTCCAGGTTGTAGGACGGTCAAATAGACCGCCGTGTTGGCTTGCGAACCAGAGTGGGGCTGCACATTGGCAAATTCGGCAGAAAAGAGTTGCCGGGCTCTGTCTCGTGCCAAATCTTCGACCACATCGACATGCTCACAGCCTCCGTAATATCGTCGGCCCGGATATCCCTCGGCATATTTATTGGTCAACACACTTCCTGTTGCTTGCATCACCGCCGGACTCGTGTAGTTCTCGCTGGCAATCATTTCCAGCCCATCCTGCTGGCGAATCTCCTCGCTGTTGATTGCATTCCAAACCTCCGGATCTTGTTGCTCGATAAAGTTCATATTGTCCTGAATCCTTCTCCTACCTGACCTGATCTTCTTTCACTTTGCAAAATGAACGGACAGCGTAATTCATTGGTGCGGGTGTCCAGCTGTCCGCCTGCAGGAAAACCGCCGAGCCACAAATTTTGTTAGAGTGCCAAAAAGAATTGTTGGCTGAGAGTTGCGTCGCGTCAATCGCGCTCTAACGCTGAGCGCTCGAAATCCAGATGAAAGGTTGCTGTAACTCGTCGACCCGTACCTCGGATTTCAGTTTACTGGGAACCAGAATCTTGTCTAAAATACGCTTGTAATAGGAACGGCCACGGGTAACGGACACCAGCCGTTCCGCAGGATCAACACCAGCTCGGGCGAGCGATTGATGGTCGTAAAGCATGGGAACTTCCAGACGTCCCGCAAGCACTTCAATGACTTGGTCCAATGGTTGATCATCAATCTCAACCTTGAGAAACTCGAAAAACTGCGGAATGACGTCCCGAATCCTTCGCTCGACAGGCCAACCGACCGGCCATGACTCGGACGCATTTCGAGCAACCGTCACTTGCAGCGCAACTTCGCGGGAACGCCCAGCGCGGGGAACCAAGATAAGACCCAGAGGCCGCAGGAGAGCAGCCATCGCCGTTCCACAACTCATGCCCACCAATTCATCGCCGATCGGTAAATCTTCTCCCAAAATCCTGCGAGCAGTACCGTCGAGCACCACTTTCAGGTCAAGACGGTCGCTGATTCGGGCTAGAACTCGCGCAGATGATTTTCCCCTGGTTTTCTCACTCAGCACACGACGTAATCCATTGTGAACCTCCAACAGCGACTTTTCCGTCAAACCGAAGGCCGCCGGACGAGCGTGCAACTCCTCCTCCCCTCCACGCCGCAACTTCTCCAGCCACTGCGCGATCCGTCCTCGGTCACCCAGGGAAAAATTGCCACCTGGAAGCCGAAGTTGATTTCGTCTGGTCAAGATTCCCTTCACCGCATAACGCTGTGAGTTCTTCGAACCTGACGACTGAACCTCGACTCGGTCGCCCGAACGGGGAGATCGAATGCGAATGTTGGAAAAACCAAGTTCTTTAAGTTCCTTGATCCAATCCTGCCCGGCAGTGAGTGGTGCCCCCTCCCCCAACAACACGACCAAATCAACCTGCGGCCCGGCATTTGCCGTTCGCTGGAAGCACACGCAGTCCACCCAACCTACAGCTGCAATCACTACAAACCACGTGGCAACAAATTTCGGGTAGGCCCACGTTCGCGCGCCGGAAAGAAAACCAAGCCGTACCATAGAAACTTGTGCCTTTATGCCAGCTGTGCCATCCGACCGAATTCGACCAGCAACCGGTCGGATCTGTTTCCACCGCGTGCCTCTTGAAAATTATAGCATCTCCGTGGCATTCGCGGTGTTGGGAAGACAGAGGGCGCGTAAAAGGTGGTCGACGGTGTGAGGTCCGGGATGATGTGAACCGGAGAGGAGTCTGGTTGGCAGGTCGCAGCATCCGGTCTGCGGTGCCGAAAAATGTGAGTCGAAAAGATTTGGCCTGGTTCCAAAATTTTCAGCCACCGACTGAACGTCTATCACAAGCCGTTCCCTCCCGGATGACACTTGCCCGCGGGGAGTTGCTCACCCTGCAAAAGTGTGTCACAATCACCCGGTAATTCATCACGCACCCACCAATCACACGCACCCACCAATCATTCGAGGGAGAATTCGAGATGCCTCGCCCCGTTACGCTTTTCACTGGTCAATGGGCTGATTTGAGCTGCGAAACGATGTGTCACAAGGCAGTCGATTTCGGATACGACGGGTTGGAGCTGGCCTGTTGGGGCGACCACTTTGAAGTCAACAAGGCCATTCAAGATGGCAGTTATTGCGGTGCCAAGCGTGACCAACTGGATAGCGCTGGTTTGCAGTGCCATGCCATTAGCGCGCATCTGGTCGGACAAGCGGTGTGTGACATTGTGGACCTGCGTCATCGCGACATTCTTCCCGAACACGTCTGGGGTGATGGAGACCCGAAAGGCGTCAATCAGCGTGCCGCCGAAGAAATGAAGGAGACGGCTCGGGCAGCTCAGAAATTTGGAGTCGACGTCGTCAATGGATTTACCGGTTCCAGCATTTGGCACCTGCTCTACACGTTCCCACCTACACCGGATTCAATGATCGACGAGGGATTCCAACACTTTGCAGACACTTGGAACCCTATTTTGGATGTCTTTGCTGAATGTGGTGTTAAATTCGCCCTGGAAGTGCATCCGACTGAAATCGCCTTCGATCTTTATAGCGCTGAGCGGGCCCTGGATGTTTTGGATCGCCGCGATGAGTTCGGATTCAACTTCGACCCCAGTCACTTGATTTGGCAGGGTGTCGATCCGGTCGAGTTTATTCGTGCGTTTCCCGATCGCATCTATCACGCCCATGTCAAAGATGCCGCTGTCACGCTGGATGGCAAAACAGGCATCCTCGCGAGTCACTATAATTTCGGTGATCCCCGACGGGGCTGGGATTTCCGTTCCCCGGGCCGTGGAGGAGTGAACTTCGAGGAGATCATCCGGGCTCTCAACGATATCGAATATTCCGGACCGCTCAGCGTCGAATGGGAAGACGGCCGCATGGACCGCGATCATGGAGCCCGTGAAGCCTGTGAAAATGTTCGCAAGTGGGACTTTCCACCCAGCGAGCGAGCGTTCGATTCGGCATTTGCCGAAAATTCGGCCTAATGAGCGGCAGCTGTCGACAAAGCAACATTGCGGAATGCATTCTCCTCCAGCGGCCTGTAAAAAGTAGGATAAGATTGAGTCAACGGTTTCGTCGGATCATCTAGGGAATTCCTGTCCCGCCGAGAATAGTGAAGAGCATGATGGCGAGTGCGCGCTCAACCCGTGCTGTGGTGCAATACCGACGTTTTCTGACGCTTCGTTTTTTTTTCGTCTGCTGCTCATGCACACTTTTTTTGCAATCCTCCCTCTTTGCAAAAAACAAAACAAGCCTGGATCCATTTGAACTGGAGCAGGAGTTTAAACACAACATTTTACAACTGGCCGATCGATGCCAGGATCAGCGGCTGCTCGCAGAAGCACAGACCACGCGTAACTGGTTGATTCGTCGCGACCCGAATCGACAATATTTTTTTCCTCCTGCCTCGACACCGGTGAGACCACCGGCAGCGGAGAGCACTGCTGCACATCGTGAGTGGCATGAGAGGTTCCTGCAACTTCGTCGCCAACACGCTGCACAACTTTACCAGCTGATTCAGCAGTCGCTGACTCGGGAACAAGCTTTCGAAGCCTTTCGCATGCTTTACGAAGTGCTTCGACAAAACCCCGACCATGCCGATGCTCGACGTATCCTCGGATATGTACAGATCGATGGTTTGTGGCGGACCCCCTTTGCCGCCAGAATGATCGACAATGACAAAGTGGATCATCCACATTTTGGCTGGCTCCCATCCGAACATGTCGCTCGTTATGAAGCGGGGGAAAGATACTTTCGTAAGCGTTGGGTTTCGGCCGATCAGGAACGGCGCGGAAAGTCCTCGATCAATCAAGGCTGGCGAATTGAAACGGAACATTACCTCGTCAAAACCAACCACAGCCTCGAGGCAGGAGTCGCGCTGGGTCGCCAGCTGGAGACCCTGTACACTGTCTGGCGTCAACTGTTCGTCGGTTTCTATACCACCAACGAAATCCTCGCTCGACGGATACGTGGTGACAACGTCGAACTGGCTTCCCGGCGAAAATTTAAAGTCGTGTTTTTTCGTGACCAGAACGACTATGTTCGCGAGCTGAAAAAATACCAACCTAAAATTGAACTCACCTTGGGAATCTACCTGGGCCCAAAAAGGACAGCCTATTTTCACGCGGGTTCGCGAGACGGTGATAAGACTTTGTATCACGAGGCGACACACCAACTTTTTCACGAATCACATCGCGGCCGCCAGTCGACTCGAGATGAAGTGGGCCTGAGACACAATTTCTGGATCATCGAGGGTATCGCGCTTTACATGGAGTCGATCCAGCAACACACCGATTTCCTGACCGTGGGTGGAGTCGAATCCGGGCGACTGCAGTATGCCCGGCACAACGTGCTATGTGGAAACTTCTTTGTTCCACTTGAACAACTGGTTTCACTCGGACGAATCGAACTCCAGACTGACGATCGAATTCGTCTGCTTTACAGCCAGGCGGCCGGATTGACACACTTTCTGATGGACGGGGATGCCGGACATTATCGAAACTCGTTAGTCGATTTAATCCGGACGGTCTACGATCGCCTTGATCGGCCTTCGACTCTCGCACGATTCAGTGGCCAATCCTATGCCGCATTAGACGCGGGGTATCGCCAGTTCCTTGATGTTGACGACGCAGACTTACTTGATATCACTGCACCACAAGGAATGTACCGACTTCTGCTCGGGCGAACGGCTGTCACGGATATCGGCCTGCAGCGTCTAAATGGGGCCAGCCAACTCCGGGATCTCAATCTGGATGGCACGGCAATTACCGACCAGACGTTGCAAGTCATCGGAAACCTGCATCGCCTGGAAGAACTGGACCTCTCTGCAACGCGAATTTCCGACAACGGACTCCGACATTTAAAAAACCTGGAAAACCTCAAAATTCTCTGGCTCTCGGGCACGCCAGTGACCAACGAGGGATTAGTGTTTCTTACCGGGCTGAAGAGTCTGCAGCAATTGCACGTGGCCCGGACCCGGATCACCACAGAAGGGTTGAAACTGCTGAGCGACGCGTTACCATCACTACGTATTAATCATCCATGAGGTGCTGACGTGAGGCCCTGGAAACTTGAAGAAACCAATTACAGCGTTACAAAACAAACTTCTTATGAGGTAGCAGTCCTACCGCTGGGTGCGACAGAACCGCACAATCTACACCTGCCTTATGGTACGGATACCATCGAAGGCACAATCCTGGGTGAAAAAATTTGCGAAGCTGCTTTTCAAAAGGGAGCCCGGGTCATTCTCCTGCCCACTGTACCGTATGGCACGGAGACCAATATGCGCCGCTTGCCATTGGCGATGAACGTGAACCCATCGACGCTTTACACGTTGCTTTCCGATCTCATCGAGTCGCTGAACGAAAACAATATTCACAAAATCTTGCTGCTCAACAGCCACGGAGGCAACGAACTCAAGCCCCTGTTACGTGAACTTCACGGAAAGACACGGGCCCAAATACTTCTCTGCAACTGGTACACAGCAATTCTAGACGTCTACGCACAGATCTTCGATGCCACCGAAGATCACGCGGGTGAGATGGAGACTTCCTTCATGCTGGCTTACGCGCCGCACCTGGTCGCGCGGCAGGCCAACGGTGAGTTGACGGCTGACGAAGGGGAAAAATCCCAAATGCGGTTCGAAGCCCTCAATCAAGGCTGGGTCGAATTGACTCGACCCTGGCATCTGCTTACCACCAATAGCGGTGCGGGCAATCCACATGCCGCGACGAAAGAGAAGGGCGAGCGCCTGATGGAAGTCCTGGTCGAACGCCTGGGCACTTTTCTTGTCGAGTTGTCCGCTGCCAAAATCGACGAACAATTTCCCTTCTGAGCTGGGGCAGCTGGTCGCGGGAAAACGCCACCCTTGTCGTCGCCCGAAGTGCCGACTAAATTGAAGGATCTTGCAGAAAGCAGGGGCGGCAACTGCTGTGCACGGTGGATGTAGCTCAGTCGGTTAGAGCACTAGATTGTGGTTCTAGGGGTCGGGGGTTCGAATCCCCTCATCCACCCTTTTGTTGTCGTCCGGGTAATGACAATTCTGCAGGAACACTTCCGGCGCTTATGCCTGAGTTCTCTGCAGGTCCTCGTCCAAGTTGCGAAAGACTTGGATACCTGCCTGTTTTAGGTCCGCATGATAGGCGCGTACGGCTTCTAATGGATCGATCTGTTCATCGGCGATCCCACGCAGGTAACGCACAAAAGTGAGCTGATCTTCGGCATGGTTGATTTTTCTGCCGTAGAAAGCTGCCCGCGCTCCGCTTTTTTTGGCTTCCTGTAACATGTGGAAAGCGTCGAAAGTGGTTCCCGCCGAACCGCCCAGGATGCCGATAGGAATGGACGAATCGAAGTGCACCAGGGCCTCCATTGCAGATCGACCAAAATGGGGAATTTTCAACAGTATCGGTCGTGCAGTTTTCGTGACTCCTGCAAGGGATCGTACAATGCAGTCATTCACGAAGCGCGGTACGTCTGCGACCGCCTCGACAGGCGCATTGGGCGCAAAAACTTCCAGAATGTGCCGCAACCCTTTTGCCTCCGCTTCCAAGCGAAATGCCTTATACGATTCAAGCATCGCGCGATCGATGTGAGGACAATTGTTGAACGTTATAGAGAACAAGGCCACGTTCACTCCACGAGTCCGATCACTTGCAGCCCCCGGGTAGCAGCCACACATCAAATGGTCGATCGTGGTTGTTGCAAACGGCAGGGCCGGTTTATCGCCATAACTGCCACTGAAACCGCACCAGACATCCGTCGTGTCGTTGGCCCGCGCGGCAGCCGTAACCGGACTGTTGTCAAATATGCGTTCTTCCATCGTCAACAATTCACTGGTACTGGGACTCATCAACATGATGTCTACCAGCCCCTGACAGGTCACCGCCCGAATGTTGTCACGCAGTTGATCCATCGAGCGAAACATATTTGAAGCACTGCCCCGGGTGTGGTCCAACCCCGCTGCAGCCAGGCCGGCACCAAGGTCAGGGTCCTTGGCATCACAAAGGATAAAATCCTGGCAACTCGAATCGGCTTGTAACCTCGCTAGTTTTTCATCCAACGTTTTGTTCATATCTAGTTCCGACTTCAGGTACTCCGGCAAGTGCGCAGACCGTCGCAAACACTCTAACAACACCCTCACACAGAAGTGACAACCAACGGGCTGACATAGCTGCGGTTCCCAGCGATGGGGGTGGCAGGGCCTGAGACAGAACAACCAGATCCCGCATGGGCTCGGGACGTGCCGACTCCAAATAAAAGGGACATCTCAATGTAACCATTCGGTGTCAGGCGTCTGGTTGTTACATCGCCGGTTCGGTCAAACCGCCTGGAAAACGTGAACCGTCAAATCTCTCGAGGCCTCCGCCAGCCAAATTTAGCATTGTGGCGTTTTCATCGCCAGGTCGCAACATGAAGTCGATATCAAACAAAAGGCTGGCGTTCCGAACGCGACAAACCGATGGGTAACACGAGTAGACGTCCCCTCAGCCGGCAGATGACATCGGCCAGTACATCCGAAGGTACAATATACTTGGTGGCGGTTTTGCAAAAATCGAGGATCGCTCTGCAACGGGCATCAGTCCTACAATCCGTTGCCAATGTTGGAGAAAGGATCGTGTCGCTGGCGTATCGGTCGGGAACAAGCGCTTCGGGAAAGACCACCGGCTGCTAAGAAAATTTTGCACGAACTGGAACGCCAACCCCCCGACGCGACTCGGAATCCCTGTTCGTTCATTTTAGGGAAACTCTACCTTCCGCCTGCGGGCAGGCAGACGACTTTTCAACAGCGGAAAGTCCGCTGAGCGAGACTGAGCACACCCCATTTACCGACAGCCATTGATAGCTCTGCTGTCAGTCAGTGCTACGGACATCGTTTTCCAAGATTCGCCTGGATGAATTATTGGATTTCACTATATTTACGAAGCCCTTTGTCATGTCTGCACAGAGCGTATTGGGGAAGCAATGGATTTCAGGGTCTTTTCGGCAGTGGGGCCTGCCTGAAAGACTTGGTTTGGATGAGCGAAACGTTTTGGATGAGCCGCTAGTAATCACTGGAGTAGGGCTGATCACTTCGTTGGGAAGTGACTGTAAGTCGGTCTGGGATGCCATCCGTCAGGGACGCAGCGGAGTTCGTCCGTTGATGGGTATTAACGGTATTCCCGACGGAATGTTGCTTGCCGCGACTGTCGAGTTGGAAAGAATATCTGCTCGCTCACTGAAGGTACTTCATCTCTGCGATATCGCTGCCGGCGAAGCACTTCATGATGCCGGACTCTCGGGGGACCAAGTCGACCGCAGCAATATGGGCTGCTGGGTCAGCGCCTGCATGCCCGATGATCGTGGTATGCTTGACCCGGAGGCCGCCACGCTTGCCGACCGGGACAGCAACATCAAATGGTACGACCAGTTCATGCCCCATGTGGCCCACAGTCATGTAATGCAGAAGTATAGGCTGTTTGGACCCAACATGTCTCATTCTACCGCTTGCGCAAGCGGCCTGATTGAAATATTGTCCGCCACACGCGCTCTGCGTGACGGTCAGTGTGATGCGGCGCTGGTGGGGAGCGGGGAAGCGGTTTCCAGAATGCTGGCCGCAGGTTTTCATCGGATGGGCGTCCTGGCTTATGATGAAGCCCCTGAACAAGCCTGCCGACCCTTTGATAGCCAGCGAAGTGGTTTCGTACTGGGGGAAGGTGCAGCCATGTTCGTGGTGGAACGATTAACACACGCCTTGAAGCGAGGCGCAAGGATCTACGCGCAGATCGACAGCTGCCGGTGTCTCTCCGAAGCCCACCACATTACTGGTCTCGACGAAAAAGCCTCGACGCTGACACGTTTGATTCGAGACACACTCACCGAAGCCGGGCTGGAACCCCGGGACGTTGGATACGTCAATGCACATGGCACCGCCACGGAACAAAATGACAAAGTCGAAATGCGAGGAATTTGTAACGTCTTCGGTGACGACACCTCTTCCTACTGTGTGAGCGCGACAAAATCCATGCACGGTCATCTGCTGAATGCTGCCGGATGCGTGGAACTCGCAATCACCACGCTGGCCATGCGAGATGGATTTGCCCCGCCCACCATCAACCTCACGAATCCCGATCCCGAGTGCCGCTTTGACGGGGTTCCATTAGTAGGACGTGACAAACAATTCCGACACGCGCTGAAACTCTCACTAGCCTTTGGTGGTCATCTCGTCTCGGTATGCCTGACCCGTTGGAATGACTCCCGGACAGGATTTGCCTACCCCTCCCCCAGGTCCCTGTCTTCCGCGCAAGCCGCTTGATCGGGATCCTCAGCCAACGAGTTGCGGAAGCCAGTTGAAGATTCTCGTCAAAAGTCGGTTTCACCTGCCTTGTTGCGCGGCCTGAAGACGGCGCACCTGTTGCAGGTACTTCTGAGCTGCCACATTCGCGGGATCCAGTCGCAATACTTTAACAAAGTACCCTTCGGCGCGATCAAAATCTTTCTGGTGCAGATAGAGTTCACCGAGACCCAGCAGGGGCGTGAGATCGTCAGGAGCGGCCGCTCTGGCCTGTTCGAGATGATCCTCCGCCAGATCTCCTCGCTCTAAATTGAAATACGCAATCCCCAAGGGCAAATGGGCCGACCTTAAATCGGGATTCAATTCTAGTGCTCGCTGGTAGCTGGCAACGGCCTGCTTCCAACGCTTCTGCTTGATGTACACAACCCCCAAATTGAAATGACTGTTCGCCCTGTCTGGAGCGATTTTCAGCGATTGAAGCTGCAGTTTTTCAGCTTCTTCGAAGCGGTTTTGCCTGGTGTAAATCACACCCAGGTTACTCAGCGCATCGACATATTGTGGATTCGTACGAACCGCCCTTTCAAAATGAGATTGGGCCTTTCGGGTGTCACCTTTGTCCGCATAGTAGATGCCAAGATTGTTATTTCCGAAATCATAGTCCTTCATGATACGAATCGACTCTTCGAAAGCCAATTTGGCCTGCTCCGGCTTTTTTAGTTGTTGGTAAGCCACCCCAATGTGATTACAGGCAAAGTAGTTTTCATCAGTCACACGCTTTGCATGCTCAAACAGTGTAAGGCTGTCTTTCCAGTGAGAGACCTGGAACCAGGTCACTGCCGGCAATCCTACTAAAATCAAACTCGTCAGTACTGCCGCAGGAATTTTTGGACGATTCCAACGATGAAAAATTTCCGACCCACCCCACACAAAAAGAATGTAGAGGCCGATGGAGGGAAGGTAGGTATACCGATCCGCCCGCGCTTGCGTTCCCACCTGCACAATGCCAATCACGGGCATCAGTGTTCCCAGGTACCAGCACCAACCAACCAGCCAATAGGGGCGCCGCCTCCAGAAAAAGAGCGCCGGCAAGGTGATCGCTAACAATACCATTCCTGCCAACACGGCCTGAAAATAGAGTTCGTAGGGAATTCTCTTCTCCAGCACAATCGGATGCGGGTAAAAGATTGCCAGGCGAGTGGGACACAGTGTATCTGTGATGTAAGCGACAAAACTCACCAAAGCGTTAAGCATCCTTCCCTGCATAGAAATTGCTTCCAGCGAATTCAAAGCGCCAAATGCTGATTGTCCCTGAATCGCCTTGTGGCAAAACCAGAGCGCGATCGCCCCCAAAGGGATTTTTTCAGCCAGCAAAAAGTACCACCGCCTTGGAGGATATCTGGTTTCCGCTTTGCTGTTGTCGATTGATCCCAGCTCCAAGCGCCGACAGGGCCAGTAATCCACCAGCATCAACACGCAGGGCAGCGTTACGATCATTGACTTGCTGAGCAATCCACAGCCAAAGGCAAGCAACATCCCCACATAAGGCAAGCAAGCACGCCAACTCTGACAGCGCGCATACCAACCATAGAAAAGCAAAGTCAGTATCCCAAAAAATGCACTGAGCACGTCTTTGCGTTCGGCCACCCAGGCCACCGACTCGACGCGCAACGGATGCAGTGCAAACACGAAAGCAACCAGCAGCGGTGGCCAGAAAGAACCTGCTATTTGCCGCAATGCCCAGAACAACAGGACCGAGGTAGCAGCATGAAACAGCACATTGACGGCATGATGACCGGCCGGGTTAGTCCCAAACAACTGGACGTCCAGCATGTGAGACAACCAGGTCAACGGGTGGTAGTTGCCAGCATGTGGTCCGGAAAACGCCCAGACAACTCCTCGCCAGGTCAAACCCTCTAACACATTAGCGTTCTTCGTGACGTAGACATCGTCGTCGCAAACGAGGAACTCAAATTCTAAGACCTGCGCATAGACAGAAAATATTACAACCGCCAGCAGGGCCGAAAAGATAATCGACGCCTTGGTAAAAGGTTCCGGCAGGACCCGGGAAGCCAAGTCCTCCTTGTCTGACCGCCTTGATTTTCCAGCCCTGCCAACAAGACCGACATCTTTTGGCGACTTGTACGATTTCCGATTCATCGGCCCTGCATGTCAAATCTGGTGAAGTCGGTGGATGATCGTATTCTAGCCCAAGCGACCAACAAAGGCAGACCGTATCAAGCAACCAACTGGTACCCCTGTTGAGTCTCTACCATTTTTTGTCGGCAAGGTGGAGACCGTGACACAAGTTGACCTGCCTCGGCAGCAGGGGTCAACGTGACACTCTCCGATAAGGGGTTTTTCATTAAACCGTCATCGGTTCCCAGGCCATGTGAGCTTGCTGCAGTGAACCTGGCTGCCCGCCTAGTTTCTCTTCGGCAGTCCTTCAGGACAGAAATCAACTCTAACTCCCTGGCCGCCAAAAACGAATTAACGGACCAAGACAGACCTGCCAAGCTGGGTACTTCCGAGAAACCGTTCGGCCAGAGCGACCCGTCCGTTGCGGAAAATGTCCAACAAGGATCCATTCCTCCCCTGTTGCCAGAATTCCAGCCTGCCTGTCCAAAAATTCTCGGCGTACATTTTTGTCGTGGGACCAGACGTGTCATTCACCTCTGCAAAAATACCAATGGCGAACAAAGAACCGGCCTTTGAAACCGCTTTTTTAAACGACATCAACAGGAAACATTTCCATGTCGTCAAATCTGAGAGGTGTGAAATGAACCGAGCACGTGTTTCTGTAGTTTCACTCTGGGGTGCTAGCAAGATATTTGACGTGGCAAGAGTTTTACCCATCCGTTTCGACGAGGGTGTCGCGGAGACCGTTGTTTCACCTTCGCCAACCTGCACGGACCGCTTTTCATACTGGTGATCTATTCAAAGTTAACGACAAACCTTCGCTACAGATAGAACTGATCCTGGCAACCATCTTCACTCAAGGAGGACTTTTGATGCTCGTACTGACAAGAAAAAAAGACGAATCCGTCATCATCGATAATCGGGTCACCGTTCGAATCCTGCGTTTGAAAGGAAATGTGGTGCGAGTTGGCATCGAGGCACCGGACGATGTGCAAATTCGCCGCAGCGAACTACTTGAGAAACTACCTGTGCGGGAAATTGGGTGCTCTCGAACCAAGCCCCTGGGTGGCTGACATATTTGGTGTCCAACTGGCCGCTACACTTCCAGGTAACCAGTGAAGTTCAATCACCCATATGTTCGCAGTACCCCGGTTGGTGAATCATCGGATTTTCAGAAATATCCACAATACGCTGGGACATTTCCTGCTGCCGTCTCGGTCGTCAGCAGGAAATACTCGTATCACAATTTGGAATTTACCGAAAACACAAGCCGGGAACACTGTTGGGAATTTCCCCCGAAAACGTCGCCTGCCACTGGTCTCTTTCGTCAGCCAATCTCCAACTCTCGTATCAGGGTAGCCCACTCCTGAAACTCGCGCTGAGGCTCCACCAGCGGGGCGCGTTGGCGACACTGCTCCTGAAGTGTTTCATAAAACGCCGTATCCGTCTCTGCACGCAACAGCAGTTGCCTGAGACCAGCGGTATCCCCGTAGTCAAAGAAGCCGTGATAGTCTTTGCCCAACATGCCGACTGCACCAGAAATTCGTGACGAAACAGTCGGCACATGTGTCGCGAGCGCTTCCCCAATGGTGTTCGAGGCTCCCTCGATGCGAGAGCTACTGACCAGTAGACGACTGCGGTCCAACAGCCGCAGAGCGCGACCATGCGTCAGGTTACCCAACCAGTGGTAACGTGCGTTACTCTGCATTTCCCGCAGCGCCCGGTCTCTCACGGTTTCTGAAAGGGCAGCGCCACAGTGAATGATACGAATGCGAGAATGCGATGGTAATCGCCGGACCGCAATCGCGGCTCGAAAGGGATCTTTGACGGCGCGTAGATGTCCCACAACGGCGACGTCATAAAATCGTTTCCGAGGCACGGCGCGCGAGCGGGGCGCCATGGCCGATTGATAAATGACGACGGTCTTTCTCTGCAACGGACCTGGTATCCAGTGAAGAGCGTCCTGCTGTAACACGACCAGACGTGTTGCCAGTTGCAGTGAACGTCGCGCTGCGGGTTTGCTTTTGATATCACGGTACAAGTCAGTACCCGTTAAGGCAAGTACGATAGGCTTGAGACTGCACGCAGCATGAAATCGACGCACCGAGGCAGCAGAACGCTGGGCATGCAGCGCAATCAAACAATCGGCCAATTCACCTGAAAAGGAAGAACGGATCTGAACACGATGCCCCAGTTTGCGCAAGATCCCGGCCCATCGATTGGCAGTGATCCTGTTTCCAGATCGTGAATCTGCGGCCGTGGGTGTCACAATGAGGATACGCATTTGAATACCATCTTAGCGGCCCTCTTCAACAATTGAAAACTGCAGACAATGCAAACGTAGATCCGGCCACCAGATTCGAATGGCAGCCGCGGCGGATCGGTCGCCGACTAGCGCAACACGAAATTTTCGGTTCGGTGTTCGCAGCCACCTGCCGTGGTTGAGTGGGCAAAACAACTGGAACACGCACTGGGGATTCGCAAATTCCAATTACCGTGGAAGTTGGGGAGCGATGGTCGCGTTCAGCACACGAAAACTTTCACCACATCTGCCACCTAGCAGACTCACGTGGTATTCTGCGATAATGGTGGCTCCTGGCACGATTTCACATGCTCAGCAGAATGCGATGGATTTCACAAGAGGTCCGGGAGATCCGAGTCCCTGAAGCCAGTCGTCCAAGATCTAATCCGAAAAAGTTAAATCGCTATAAAACATGAACGACTCTCATCTTCCCACCATTGCAATTTCTATCGGTGACCCCGCAGGGATCGGGCCTGAAGTGTCACTCAAAGCCTTGTCCGATCCACAAGTCAGAAACCTTGCTCGTTGGATTATCGTGGGCGATGGACCGGTTCTCCGTGACCAGGCTCGGCAGTGCGGATTTTCACCCGATTTGTTCGTCGATGATCCCGCCGACATCCCGCCCGGGGAAAACGTTGTGGTGTGGGACGCGCAACAACTGACAAATGGACCGGTTGCCATGGGACAGGTGGACGCCACTTGCGGAACGGCGGCTATTGGATATGTCCGCCTGGCAACGGAGCTGTGCTTGTCTCATCAGGCAGATGCTATCGTAACAGCACCGCTCAGTAAGCACGCCGTAGCACTCACCGGGATCAAGTTTTGCGGGCACACAGAATATATTGCTGACCTCTGCGGTGTTAAAGAATCACGAATGCTACTGGTTAACAATCAACTGAGTGTTATCCATGTCTCAACCCATTGCAGTCTAGCCGAAGCCACACGCATCAGCCGTCATCGGGTATTGCAGACAATTCGGCTCGGACATGCAGCCTACATGGCATTGCGTCAATCGGAACCTCGGATTGCGGTTTGCGGCATGAACCCTCACGCGGGTGAAAACGGTATGTTTGGTGACGAGGAAATTTTGACCATTTTTCCCGCCATTGCAACGGCGCAAAGCGAAGGCATCAATTGTGAAGGGCCTTACCCTGCAGACACCTTGTTCATGCAAGCGGTGCGTGGCA
>PBTE01000126.1 GCA_002726515.1 Planctomycetaceae bacterium
AATGTGGCCTTCAGGTGGATGACGAGGTGACGCACATCGCCGAGAAACCCGTGGCTGGCGTTCAGCAGGCCTGGGAGGTACTCGCCGCTTTGGAGCAACGAAAAAACGTTCGAATTCTGGTGAATCGCAAGGGGACGCATCATGTCTTGGTGACATCCCTGACTTCCTTATCCAAAACCACCGCGGAAACGCTTCCTGCAGCTGAACCGAAGGCTTCCCAGGTAGCCGAGCGACACGCCAACACGGGGATCGTGGACATCAAGGTGCCGGAGGTTCCCAATGAATGTTTTGCCTATGTTTCCGAACAGTACGACACAGCCAAGCCGGCCGCACTCGTCGTCTGGCTCACCGAACCCGGAGAAAACAACCGGGAATCACTGCTGACTCGTTGGAAAGATTCGTGTCAGCAGCACAACGTCATTCTGTTGGCACCTCAACCAGCCGACCCGAAAAGATGGCAACGAACGGAAATTGACTTCGTTCGCAAGTGCATGGATCACATCTTAACCAGCTATGAGATTGATCGTACCCGGGTCGTCGTCCATGGATACGAGGCCGGGGGAACACTGGCCTATTGGGTAGCATTTTCACATCTTGACATCGTACGCGCCGTGGCGGCCATCGATACTTCATTGCCATCGCAACTGCGACCCCCGGCGACCGATCCCCTGCATCGCCTGAGCATCCTTGCAACGACCTCCTCAACGTCGCCGGCAGCGATGCGTATCAATCAGTCTCTGAAAGTTCTCGCCCTACTGAAATATCCGCTTTTTGTCCACGACCGAAACAAGAACGAAGGTGTTTTCAACTCCACTGAACAGGCAATGCTGGTACGTTGGATCGATGCACTCGATCGCATTTAGATCAACAGAATTCAACCGATGTGCGCTCAGTAAATATTTTTTTCAACCACCATCATGCAAAGACACGCTTTCGGAATACTGGCACTCCTTTTCCTGGTTACCGGACTTTACTACCAGTTCTTTGACGCCGAAAAACTCCATCCTTTGATCATCGGAGCTACCATCCGGATAGGATGCGTGCTCGGAGCGATGTGGCTCGCTTATCCCGATCTGAAAAAGGTTCCTCGTTGGTTTTATCCAGTACTCCTGACCGCAGTTGCAATCGTATTGATTCGTCCCAAGTTGATTGTACTCGTGGCTCCAACTGTGATCGCCATCTGGATATTAACGCCGCGGAAATCAACCAAGCAAAAAGGATAGCCTCAGCAGATCCTGCTGTCACTGGCTAAAGTTTTTCCTGGACCAACGGGGCAATACCCGGCCCGGCGATCTTCATGCGGTCTCGCCTGGCAGCGAAGGGAGTCACTCCACCATCCGGAATCGACCCACACTGAAAAACCTTACACAACAGTAGTCCCAGGGCGTGACACGCCTACGAACGGACAAGAATTTTTTCTCGTAACGTCTCCAGGAGTTTGACGGCTCCGCCAATGTCACTCTTCTGGCGGTCGACCTCCTGTGGAATCTCGCGTTCAATCGTCAAAGGCCCCGCATAACCGATTTCATCCAGGGTGCGGAGATACGCTTCCATTCCTACCTGACCTTCTCCCAACGGAACTTCCTCTCCCCAGGTTTCCCCGGGCTGGTCCGACCAGTTCGCATCCTTGCAGTGTACGCTTCTGACAAACTCGCTCACTTTGCGCAAGGCTTCGATCGGCTCACCCGTCCCGTAGAGAATCATATTCGCCGGATCAAAATTGATGAACAGATTGTCGCGATCGACATCCGACATAAACTGCAATAGCCCTTCGGCCGATTCCTGACCTGTTTCCAGATGAAGCGTCTGGCCGCGGGTACTGCAGTGATCACACAGACTGCGGGTCGCCTCGCACACCTCCGCGTACAATGAGGCCTCCGTGTCGTGTGGCACAAACCCTAAGTGGAGAGCCACCACGCTGCAGTGCAGACGTTGAGCGTAATCGGAAATTTCTTGCATCTCGGTCAAACGCTCGGCGCGAGTTTCGGGAGGCACCAGACCAACGGTGCGAGCTACGGTCGGTATGTCCGCATAACTTTCACCTGCGAACCCGCCAAACACCGCGGTGAGTTCTATTCCAAATTCACCCAGTTGGTCCAGTGTCTGATCGGCATTCTGTTCCGTCCTGTTCGACCTTGCCGGAGCGTGCAGTTGAACGTTTCGCACCCCAATTTCCCGAGCGACCGGCAAAGGCAGTCCCAGGCCCGCGTCAATACTGGTGAAGACACCAACTTGCCATTTTTCCAAAGCTGTTCTCCCATGCTAAAATGCTTGACAATTCCAGAAAGAACGAGTCGCCCGACGAGTCTCCCTACTGTAAGGGAAAAAACCGCAGCAGCAAAGAGGATGGAGAACCGGATGGCCGTTGTTCCTGATCCTTGGACCCCTCACGTTTTTCCCATGGAACAGTCGAGGCAAAGGAAGAGAACCATTTTTTCGAAGCCGCGCTGCATTCCCACAGAAGAATCCAAGCCCGGAATTCCCGGCATCTCGTTCCGTCAGACGGGCTCCTGGGGCTTGGAACCGTCAGGTGTCATGTCGCTGTCAAGATCGAACCAGTCGGGTTCAAACTTGAGGTAACCGGGCTGACCTTGTTCCGATTTCCGAATCGCCAGCGTCGAACCGAGGGCAATGACCGCATCACCCAACGCAACTTCGGGCTTACAACGTGGTTGATTTTCCGGGGCGGGGTTCCGGATGCACCAAGCCCAGTGTTCAATTTCTTCCTTGTAGCCCCGACTGGGCGGGCCGAGGGCTGTTTTTCCGGTGCTCTTGGCCTGCTGGGCTCCGCTCTCGGTCGTGTCAAGCGTGGGTCCGCCACCGTCATCCTTTACTTTCACATGGGTCGATGTGGCCGAACCCTTGTAAAGCATTGCCTCGCTCTCCTTTTCCAACAGCAGCGTCCCGCGTGTTCCCATGACAGCCTCGCCGTACCCTCCAAAACCATTCCCCATGATCGACGAATAACTGACAACTATTTTTTTGTTACTGTCTTGTTCGTATCCTGAAACTCCTCTTTGGGGGTCCGGCAACTGGCCTACTTCATCCCCATATTTGTATCCCACATCAAAATCGTAATCATAGCCGGGCCCCGGGAATTCAAACATGCAATAAACGTGGTCGCCCGCGTCCCGATCCAAGGGGAATAAATGCCGCCCTCCGACCGCATGCACTGTGAGTGGATGCACCTTGGTGCCGTCCCCCTTGAGAGAACTGATGAAAATACTGGCGGCATCCAATTGATGGCTTCCCAGTTCCGCCATCAGGCCACCTCCCGTTCGTTCCCAAAGCCTCCAGCGACAGAGTTCCTCGAGCGCCGAACGTGTTCGGCCATTGGCTAGAGTGGTCGCTTCGTATCCATAGTCTTCCGCGCGAATCTGCTTATCAGCGTCCCACTGTTTCCACTGTTCAATCTGCCTTTCAAGCGAGTGCAGCCGATTGCCCTGTTGTTTCTTTTTCGCGTCCTTCAGTGCTCTTTCGAAATCCTTCAATCGATTCCCGATGACATCAACGTGCTGAACCTTCCCTTTCTTGGGATCATAAGCGATTTCGCCACCCGGCAAGGGTTGCTTCCAACTGTCCCGGTGAGGCAAATTGCCCCGGTGCCATTGCGCCCGGATGTGGTGTACCTCACCAATCAATCCCCATTGTAAAAGGTGCTTGGCATTGTCATACAACACGCTGTAGTGACGCTGGTGACCAGTAGCCAGCAGCACTCCCTCGTGACGCGCAGAGCGGGCCATGTCCTTGCACTGCCCAACGTTGTGGGCCATCAACTTTTCAGTCAGGACGTGCTTTCCGAGACGCATGGCCGCAATAGCAACCTTCGCGTGCAAGTGAAGTGGCAGGGCAATCACTACAGCTTCAATGTCGTCTCGGGCAAGCAGGTCTTCGTAGTGTTCATAGACATCGATTTCCCGCTTGGCTTCTTGATCGTCCCGGTAGTTGAATTGTTGAATCAGGCCAGGGCGAACAATGATCGAGTTCGCACTGCTCCAGTCGCCATAGAACGCCCGGTGCCGGCTGGAAGGACGAATATCACAAATGGCCACAACTCGTACAAAATCCGGATTCATGGCACCAATCAGCACGTTGCCTTCATCGCCCGTGCCGATCACACCGACTCGAACCGGGTCTTGCAGCTTACTCTGGTAACCAAAATAAGCGGCGCCCATCACGACGGGCGGAGTGACGGCGGCCGTCACCGAGGTTTTGAGAAAGCCGCGACGAGACAGAGACGTCCCCACTGCCTCGTGAAAATTATCTTGTCCAACCGCACGATCTTCAGGAGAAAGGTTCATCATTCATCCTTTTATATTTTCGACTTTCTTCCCAACCGCAACAACGGCAGGAAGAAATCAAGTCCGGCAAATCGCCCCGCACCCGTACCTGCCAAGACGAGTAAACTCAGCAGTTCAACCAAATAGTTGTGGACCGGCATCGCACCGAAAACCCAGGGTGGTTGAGTGGACACCACCATCAACAAGAAGCCGGCCCCTGCTAAAGAAACCAGTCGTGTGAAAAGTCCCAGTAACAAAAGAATGCCTACGCTCAAAATGAAATAAGGAATCACTTGATCAATCGTGGCGATGCTCCACAATCCACCCGTAGGAAAAATCGGAAAACCGCCCTGAGCCGCCTGCTCTTCATTTCGCGTACCGGTCAATTGCAGTTCAAGACTTTGCCAGTAGTCTTTCACATCCGATATCATCTCGCCTGGCAACTGGCCGATTTGGGATTCGTTACGTTCGACATGTGTCCACAAAGAAGGAAGTTGTTGATTCAGCGGATCTGCCTGGGACTGATCCAGTGCCTCCAGGCCTTTGGTGTACTGAATCAGGTCGTCCTTATGGGAGCGAAAGTAACGCTCGATCCCCCGAACGTGTTGTGCGAGAATCTTATCCGCCTCTTTCTGTTGCTGCTGGTCAAAGTCGAATTGACGTCCCAACTCATCGCGGTAAACCTGCCAGCGTTGTTTGGTCCGGTCCAGATCGAGCCAACCTCGAGAATCCGGCTCCGGCAGAAGGGACTGGTAGACACCAGCCAGGGGCCCCGTAGCCTGACGAAAGAACCCGGCGGAAGAAAAGCCACCTCCCAACACTTTCTTGACACCCTCGTCCAGAAAGTGCCAACCGACCACCAAGCGGAGCGCAACCAGTGCCAGAACGGCCCATGTGCCCAACTGCAATCGTCGGTCAACCAGCATGCGATTCTCTGTCACTGAAGACAAAATTGTCGTTCCTTCCCCTCGCACAGGTCGCACCTGACTCGTGTCGACCTTCCGGCGGAAAAAGAGCGTTTCACTCCCCTTCCAGGTGGTCTCTTAAGTTCCTACTTCATCGCAGAACGGCGGGCAAGGCAACCACTAAATCATAACGGCAGCCAAAAAAATGTCTCCGTTCAGTTTGTGGCCAAACAGTCGCCAGGTCTCCGACTCGGCCCCTCGGGTGGTTCTAGCGCATCCCCAAACGTAGTCACGACACCTGCACGTGGAAAAACAGTTAAACGGCTTCCAGGCACAAACAACTCAGCATTATATCGTGACCTTTTCGCCGTGACCACTATCGATTGAGAAACCGGTTCACAAATCTCGAGAAGCCGGCCCACCGCTGGCACCAACCCCAAAACAGGAGGTCCGACGTCGATGGTTCCCGACACGAAGAAGAATTTCTACAGCCACCCGCAACAACCCGTCCAACAATTTGTGCAGCGGTTGCCCTGCCTCCTTACTCACATCTTGCCGCGCGGCACTCACCTGATCTGCGGTTGATTCCCGGCCAGATGCATTCTACGCTACGGCTTCAGGATACACTATCGCTAAAGGGTTCGCTGGCGGTGGGCAGAAATATGTCATCCTCGATGAACTCCATCTCCCGGAGGAACCAGTCTTCGCTTTACAAATTTTCCGCCGAACACACCGGGGTGTCTTCGCATCTTTCAAAGTCGCAGCGACCGCCACCGCTCGTTCTTTTGACAACAGAGTGACGAGCTGCAACGGTTGTCGGTCGGCCTATTGTTCTCATTCCCACTAAACTTCATTTAAGCAGCAGTTGACATTGTGCGAATCGTATTATGCTACCCGGTCGGACCCAAACACGTTGAGCAGATCGGTGCGGTAGCTCCTGAAGCTGAAGTCATCGACGCAGGCCAGGAACACATTGCCGACGAAATTCTACGGGCAGACATTTTCTGTGGCCACGCAAAAGTCCCCGTGCCCTGGGATGATGTCGTTGCGAAAGGACGTCTCCGCTGGATACAATCCTCAGCAGCCGGAATGGACCACTGCCTGGTTCCCTCCGTGATTGACTCACCGATCCTCGTCACCAGTGCATCGGGAATCTTTGCAGACCAAGTGGCAGAGCACACACTGGCTTTGCTGACTGGCTGGTTACGAAACCTTCCCACTTTCTTCATGGCCGCCCAGCGTAAAGAGTTCATTCGCCGTCCGACTCGTGACTTGCATGGCGCAACGGTCGGTATCGTGGGTATGGGAGGAAATGGCCAACGAATTGCCGAAATCCTGGCACCGTTTCGACTCCGGATGCTGGCTACGGACCTTTTCCCAGACGCAGTTCGTCGGCCCCCGGCAGTGGAACAAATCTGGCCGGCGGACCAGTTGGGCGAGCTATTTAAAGTCTGTGATGTCCTGATCCTGTGCCTGCCGCTGAACCCTGACACTCATGGACTGATCAACCGTGAAATTTTCCAGCAAATGAAGCCGGACGCCGTCTTGGTAAACGTGGCACGGGGCCCTATCGTTGTCGAAGAGGATCTGATTGAGGCTTTAGAGTTGCAACAACTGGCAGGAGCTGCACTGGATGTCACCGAAATCGAGCCTCTACCACCTACCAGCCGGTTGTGGAATCTCCCCAATGTGCTGATCACACCCCACGTGGGAGCCCAATCGGAAAATCGCATTGATGCTACCACCCGGTTCTTCTGTGAAAATCTCGAACACTTCCTCCTCAAACGTTCTCTCCGAAACGTTGTTGATAAACAACTTGGATTTCCCGTGCCCGTAAACGAATGAAGAAACACTTGACTGTGGAACTGTCACCTTAACCATTCTGCCAAATGCTTGTCGCTTGCCAGGTGCACGCTGTAACACACTGAATTGGTTTCACGTTCGCACAAATCCTGGCAGAAAGAACACTGCTCGACTTCAGCGATAGCGGTTGGTCCGACCCCAAAGACAGACAGAGCAGCAATCCACCGATAGAAGGATAAGCAGCACATAAATACCAAACAGCCTCACCACTGCACGGCTGGGTACGTGGCCCCGTGTGCCTGTTTTTTTTATTTTTTGGAGATTATTTACTGCTTGCATACCTGCTGACCGTATTGTGCCACTCCCGAGTTTTCTAGAAATTTTCAAGACAGCAAGCAGACCGGCACGGCCAGCTCACTTCCTCCAGCGGATACGAGAACTTCCTTTTCCAAAATCCTCTGGACTCTGGCAGCAAGAATTTTTTAGGATAGCAGACTGGTGGCACGATGCCACTTCCCACCTCCCCACAGGATGTCCCCCCCCTGCCGCTTTAGGAAATGTTACTCCTTCATGAATGCTACAACTTTCTCGGATCTGGACGCCACGCTCACCTTTGGCGGTCAGGAACATGAACAATGCTCGAAAGAATTGGACCGGCAATACCGATCCATTCTCCAACAGCAACAAATCGGATGGACCTCTCACTATCGTCTATTGAAGCCGATCGGTTCGGGCGGTCAAGGAGTTGTGTACTTGAGCAGGCGTCGGGGTGCCGACAATTTTACGCTTCCAATTGCGATCAAAATTTTCTCGCCCGAAAAGTACCACGACACGCATAGCTACGAAAATGACATGGCACGACTGGCACGAGTAGGTGCTCGAGTCGCTCAAATCCAAGAAGAACATCTTCTATCGGTTCACGATTTTGTCGATCGCAATCGTATTAGAATGATGCTCATGGAGTGGGTCGATGGCTATGATCTGTCGCGTCTTTTGATCAATCGCACGTTGAACAAAGTGAAGGCGCGCGTGAGTCTAAAACGCTGGGACTACATTAATAGTGTTATCGTGACAAACGGGTTTACCCAGCCGCGTTTGAAGCCGGGTACAGCGGTTGCCATCGTCCGGGAATGCCTCGCGGCACTGGCAGCCCTCCACCGTGACCAAATTGTGCATGGCGACATCAAGCCCTCGAATATTATGATCAAACGCACGGGCAACACTAAGATCGTCGACATTGGATCCGCCTTCGAACTCGATGACCCACCCCTCCGACGCTCATGTACACCCGCCTACGCCGCGCCTGAAGTGCTCGACGGCGCCGAATGCACACCCCGCAGTGACTTGGCAAGCTTGGGCTACGTACTGATTGAAATGCTCTCGGGCCAACATCCTTTCCCGAACGCAAACAGATTGGACGAGTTACTCGCTGCAAAACGTACATTGCCACAACGTTTGCACGAAATCTTGCCTGAGGAAGTCACATGCAACGAGTTGCTTACAAATTTTTGCCGAGGTCTTATCGCTCCTGATCCCACGCGGCGGTTTCCTTCGGCCGAAGATGCGGATTTTCGCAAAGAAGGTGCTGCCGCTTTTCATCGGCAACTCATCAAAAGCGACCTGGCATCTGAGTATGAAAATGACCTGCGAATCTGGGTCGAAGAACTTCGCGAATTGGACGAACTGGAAAAAGACGGGCCGAAATGATCGTGCTGGCGACTTGCTGAAAAAGGTCTCACTGCATCAGGTGATCCTGGCAATCGTTGACGGTTTACCAGCCCGGGAGGCTGGACGGCCTCTTTGCACCACCTGACGTTTCCGGATTCTTTCGAGCCTGGGAAGATTTCTCATGCCGATTACCAGGAAGTTCATCGATTGGACCCGACCTGCCTTGCCGGTCATTGCCGACTGGCTGTCGGACGGCTTCACCGTGGGCAAGAGATTGGATTTGGACCGCGTCCAGATCGTGGTCCCCGGTCGGCGCGCCGGCCATCAACTGCTGGAGTTTCTAGTGGCCCGGGCGGAAACCCTCGGACTGGCCCTCTTTCCGCCACAGTGGACCACCATGGGATCCCTCCCGGAGTTGCTCTATCAGTCGAAGCGTCCTTTCGCCACCGACTTGGTTCAAAGGCTGGTTTGGATGCAGGCATTGCGTGAGGTCAACACGCAGCAACGTGAATCTTTCTTACCACAATTGCCACCCAAGGAAGATTGGAACAACTGGCTAAGTTTAGCAACGCTTCTCTGGCGACAGCATACTGAACTTGCCGGTGAAGGATTGCACTTTGGACACCTTGTGGAGCACGGACAACAGACGCCTGGTTTTCTGGACACGGCCCGTTGGCAGTTCTTGCGGGATCTGCAGACTGCTTATCTGCGAAAACTGGATGCAATTGATCTCTGGGACCGACAGACGGCGAGATTGTACGCGTTGGAACACGCCGAGTGCAAAACCGAAAAACAAATTGTTCTGGCTGCTACAGCCGACATGAATCGGACCATGCGATTGATGCTCGATCAGGTCGCAGACCAGGTCACCGCACTCGTCTACGGGCCGGATCATTTTCAAGACCGTTTCGACCGGTTCGGATGTCTGAAACCGGAAACGTGGAGTCAAGCCAGCATTCCCCTGCAAGACAATCAAATCGAGTTGGTCGACAGATCACAGGATCAATCACAAGCGATCGTCGATGCACTAGGAAAACTGGATAAACCATGTTCGCCGCAGGATGTTGCGATCGGCGTGCCGGACGTCAACTTAGTGCCGTGGATTCAAAATCGCCTTCTTCAAAGTGGTATCCCCTCGGAGTGGTCGTTGGGAAGTAACCTTTCTCAAGCCGGCCCTATCCGACTGCTAGGGGCCGTGGCGCGGTTCATTGAGCGCCACCATGTGGAAGAATTTGCGGCTCTGATCCGTCATCCGGATCTCTACCAGTGGGTCCTCTCACTCCAGCCGATGACAGGATCTGAGCAGGGCCCAACATTACCCCTTAGTAACTACATCTCGCAACTCGATCAGTACCTGAACGATCATCTACAACCTCGGCTCGGCGAATGGCTCGGTCGCCCCGAAGACTTCGACCTCGTACAATCCGTTTACGAAAGCGTCCTGTTATGGTTGGCGCCATTACAAGTTACAGCGGACGGCACTCCGATTTCCAGGCCTCTCCATGATTGGTCCCGGAAGATCGCTGAAATCTTGACAGCGATCTACGGCGACCGGATCATCAACCGGACTCAAACAGATGACGACGAGGTCTGTGAAACGTTCCAGAAAATACGAAACGCACTCCTTGCGTTGCAGAACGTCCACCACAGCATCTCGCCCACTCTGTCGGCTCCGCAAGCCATTCACATCCTGCTCGACTTGTTACGGTCCGAACATCTAACAACTTGCTCCGGCAGTCAGGATCTGCGGTTGCTGGGTTGGCTCGAACTTCCTTGGGATACGGCCGAGCACGTCATCGTCACTTCCTTTAACGAAGGATTCATTCCGCAATCCCTCGATTCAGACCTCTTCCTTCCGAATCACCTGCGTCTGGCGTTACGAATCCTGGACAACTCTCGACGCTACGCGCGTGATGCTTACGCCCTGCATTGCCTGCTGGCATCAAAAAAAACGTGCCGGCTGATTGTTGCACGTCGCAACCATCAGGGTGATCCTCTTAAACCCAGCCGTCTTCTCTTTGCGACCGATTCAGGTCGACTGGCTTCGCGGACACTCGCCATTTTTAACTCTGACACTCATTCAACGGCTGTTGCTGACAATCACCCGACGGCAACTCCCGGATCTGAGAATTCGCAATTCGCGATCTTCAAACCTACACCGCTTCGGGCAAAGCCCCATTCGATGTCGGTCACCTCATTTCGTTCCTACCTCGCCTGTCCTTATCGTTTCTATCTGCGGCACATTCTGCAAATCCAGTCTCTGAATGACAATGCACGAGAACTTGACCCCGCCTCCTTTGGCAATGTCATCCACGAAGTACTTTGTCGTTTCGGACGCGACGACTCGCGAAATTCGACAGATGTCGACCGTATTCGTAAATTTTTGCGACAGGAACTCAAGAACTACTCCAACCAGATGTTCGGTCCTGATCGACGCCCCGCCGTCAATTTACAGATCGCTCAAGCCCGAAATCGTCTGGATGCATTTGCTCAGTGGCAGGCTGCCTGGGCCACCAAAGGCTGGCGAATCGAACACAGCGAAGTTCCCGATGACGGAAGCACCTTCCAATGGAATGTCGATGAGGGCTCGATCGAGATTCATGGCCGGATCGATAGAATTGACCGCCACCAAACTACGGGCGAATGGATGGTCCTCGACTACAAGACCTCTGACAAGGGTGCTTCTCCGGCCGAATCGCATCGTCGGCAGGATGCCTGGACGGACTTGCAATTGCCACTTTATCGCCATCTCGTCAAGGCCCTGGGTATTCGAGATCCCGTGTCACTGGCTTATATCCTGCTTCCCAAGGACACCACCAAAGTTGGAATCTCTCGCGCCGAATGGTCTCAAGATGAACTGAACGATGCAGACAATCAAATCGGGGAAGTCGTCCGTCGAGTGCTGAACGGAAATTTTTGGCCACCTGCCGCACCCGCTCCCCGCATTTTGACAGAATATGGCGCCTTATGTCAGGAAGGAATTTATGGGCAATAAAACCTTTTCAGTCGTCACCAAGGCTCCCTGCAACTGTCCGATCAAGCCGTTGGCCGCAACTCACTCCCACGGCAGCCTGGTTCGCTTTTATCCTTCCCTCGCCATGACCGGATCTCTCTGATGCCTGATTCTATTCTCGACAACGTAATGATTCGGGCGTCGGCAGGAACTGGTAAAACGTTTCAGTTGACAAGCCGTTACCTTCGCCTGCTTCTGGCAGGAGCGGAACCTGGCGAAATTCTGGCAACCACGTTTACACGAAAGGCTGCCGCGGAAATCCTGGACCGGGTCATGGTCCGTCTGGCAGAAGCGGCTCAGAACGATCAGGCCTGCCAAGAGTTGGGCGAAGATCTTAACTTACCCAATCTGCAAAGTAAACAATGCGTCATTCAACTTGAAAAACTATTACAAAATCTACACCGGGTTCAAATCTGCACACTCGACAGTTTTTTTCTACAAATTGCGCGCAGCTTCAGCCTCGACCTGGGACTTCCCTCAAGTTGGAAGATCTTGGAGGAGTTCGAGGAACAACGATTGCGGGAACAGGCGATTCAGGCTGTCTTGCAGCACGAGTCCACACAGGAAATTTCCCGGCTGATGCACCTGATGACCAAAGGCGAAGCAGAACGCTCGATTGGTGAACTCTTGCGTGAGACAGTCAACCGGCTCTACCGGGCTTACCTGGAAACATCCCGGGCGGCATGGGAACAGTTCCCTCAGCTCCAGGGGCTGGGTGACGACGAAATCAACCAGGCAATCGATCACCTCAGAGACGCGGACCTTCCTGACAGCGCCGCATTGAACAAGGCCCATCAGCAGAACTACGAACAGGCACTCCAGAACGACTGGGAGCAATTCATCAAGAAAGGAGTGGCCAAAAGCGTAAAAGACGGCAAGCCCAACTACGGCAGCACTCCGATTCCAGTTCCTATTCGGCAAGCCTACGAGAAATTGATTCGGCACACGAAGGCGATCCTCGTTCGCCAACTTTCCAATCAAACCTCCGCCACCTATCAGCTGATCGATAAATTCAACAACGCCTATGAAGCGTTGAAACAAAACACGCGCAGTCAACGGTTCGAAGATATCACGCGCCGGCTGGGAGACACCGCAGAAGACAACAACCTGGATCTTGTGGAATTCCGGCTCGATCAGCGCGTGGCCCACATTTTGCTGGACGAATTTCAGGACACTTCAGCTTCTCAGTGGAAGGTGCTCCGGCCATTCGCCCGGCGGATCACAAGTGGAAAACCAGTTCGGGTCAATGCAACCAGGAGCTCAATTCGGCCGGGTTCACCTTCAAATGATGAGGCTGCGTCTCGAGAAACGGAAAGGAACTTGCCACCATCCTTCTTTTGCGTAGGGGACGCCAAGCAAGCCATTTATGGCTGGCGCGGGGGAGTCGCAGAGATCTTCGAAGCATTGGAGGAGGAGCTTGGCGATTTGAAAACACACGAGTTGGCCCGTAGTTTTCGCTCGTCCCAGGTGATCATCGACACAGTCAACGAGATTTTTTCCAAAGCAACCCATCATGATAATCTGGGAATATCGGCAAACGCAGTCTGTCGATGGTGCGAACTGTTTCCTGAACATTCAACTGCCAAAACAGAGTTGCCCGGATACGCGTGCCTGGTTGCTGTCCCCCAAGGTGCAAAGGACGAAGACAGGGAAGACATCAAGTTGCAATTCGCAGCCCGGCGAATCTTGGACATCGTACAAAACTCACCCTTCCAATCCGTCGGCGTTCTTGCTCGTCGTAACAAAGTCGTAGGACGCCTGGTATTTGAACTGCAACGACTGGGAGTCTCCGCGAGCGAGGAAGGTGGTAACCCTCTTACTGATTCGGCAGCGGTCCAACTGCTGTTGTCCACCCTGCGCCTGGCCGATCATCCGGGTGACCTGATCGCCCGGGAACACGTTGCACATTCTCCCCTGGGAAAGCACCTCGGTCTGCAGAGTGGGAAAGACGATGCTCAAGCCTGTCGGGTGAGCCAAAATCTCCGTAAAGCGCTGCTGGAGCACGGGTACGGCGTCTGCCTGTACCGCTGGTCCAATGAACTTTCTCCGCTTTGCAATACCCGGGACTGGCGTCGTCTGACACAACTGGTCGACACCGCTTACGTCTACGACTCACACGCCACTCTCCGTAGCGGGGACTTTGTCCGTCACATCGAAACTCATCACGTTCTCGATCCCAGCACCCACCCCGTACGAGTGATGACCGTTCACCAGGCGAAGGGACTTCAATTTGACTCCGTCGTTCTCGTCGACCTCGATTCTCCACTGCGCGGCCAACCACCGCCTTATGTGGTCGGACGTGCATCCCCTATTGCGCCGATCAACGAGGTCTGTATCTATCGAAACGAAAACATCCAGTCACTGTTGCCGGCGAGGATTCAAAATTTGTTCCAGCAAGCAGTCTCACGGGAAGTGGCGGAAGACCTATGTGTGCTCTATGTTGCACTCACCCGCGCCGTCCACGCCCTGCACATGATCATTGCACCCGCCCGTTCGCGCACCGCGAAAACACCCCGGTCAGCGGCGGGTATCTTACGAACGGCTTTGGCCGGCGAATTGCCAGGTGAAGGTGGCGCCGTTTTGTATGAACACGGAGACCCACATTGGTACGAGAAAGCAGCGACTGCCCCGCGGCCATCCAGGCGAACCACGTCATCCATTCCCATTCAATCAAAATCCGGACCATTCGTCATGGCGCACCGGGCCAACCCTTCAGACGAGATCGGCACAAAACTGCGACGTGTATCTCCATCTTCTCTGGAGGGTGGCCCGCGGACTCACCTGAGTGACATCCTCTGCCTGGGGAATTCCGAGTCACGATCTCGTGGCTCCTTGTTTCATAAGTGGTTCGAACAAATTCATTGGCTCGATGACGGTAAGCCAGGCGTCGAACAATTGCGAACAGCAGCCCGTGGAATCGACGTTGGCCAACTCGACCTCAAGTTGGAGATTGAGCAGTTCATGACCTGCCTCGAACAAGACAACGTTTCTCAACTTCTCCGGCGGTCATTTTATTTGAATGCAGACAAGTTCAGACCACATGCGGACGACCAGGCGAGTGAACATCTGGAAGTGCGCAATGAACAGCGGTTCGCGGTTCGTGACAAACAACAACTGCTGACGGGAGTCATCGACCGGTTAGTGCTCATTTACGCAGCTGGCGACCTGCTGTCCGCCGATATCGTGGACTTCAAAACTGATCATCTTTTTCCAGGGGATACCGAACAGCTTCATAAACGCCAAGCATTTTATGAACCGCAACTTGAATCTTATCGACGTGCGGTGCAGCGAATGTTTTCATTGCCGGCAGACCGCACTACTGCGCGCCTACTGTTTACCTTTTCCGGAAATCACCACAAGACCTCTGTCAGTTAACTTCTTCTCGCAAAACATTTCAATACACCGGAAGTATTGATGACGGACGTCACAGGTTACCCCACAGGATTGAGCGGGAATTTTCGTCACCGCGGCAATACCTCCGCCTCTCCAAAAACACCCATTCGTTCAAAGTACACCCGTCGCCGAAGTTGTCTCGGTCTGATGGAAAGACAGAGCAGATGTCACTCTTTGACCATCCCAAAATTTATTCCAAAAATCACTAATATTGTGTGTCATTGATCGAATAACTGGTATGAGTTATGTTTTGACAAGTCGACCCGTCTGCTGTCCCCTCGGAGATTAAAGTATGACTACGACCTGGATTCTGCTCGCAATCGTGATCGTCATTCCGATTTTCATGCTGATGTATCTAGTCGGCGTCTACAACCGATTAGTGATGCTGAAGAATCGTTTTCAGAATGGCTTTGCCCAAATCGAGGTACAACTTAAACGACGCTATGATCTGATTCCCAATCTGGTGGAAACTGTCAAGGGATACATGGCGCACGAACGCGAAACACTGGAAGCAGTGATTCAAGCTCGCAATCAAGCCGTTGGCGGCCTGCAGCAAGCCGCTGCTGACCCGGGGAACGCTCAGGCCATGAAGGCCCTGGTAGGAGCCGAGCAGGGTCTGGCGGGAGCATTAGGACGACTGTTTGCTTTGTCCGAAGCCTATCCCGATTTGAAGGCAAATCAGAACATGGCTCAGCTCTCCGAAGAAATTACAACGACCGAAAACAAGGTATCCTTCGCCCGCCAGGCTTATAACGACGGGGTGACGAGTTACAACACGTATCGGCAAACATTTCCACCTGTGTTCTTTGCCGGCATGTTCGGTCACGGCACCGATGCCGCCTTGCTTGAGTTCGATAGCGAAGCTATTGCTGAGGCACCTAAAGTTTCCTTCAGCTAAGTCGTCTAGCTCGTCAGATTGTAACCGCTGCACAGTGAACGGCAGGCCACCTCGATTGGTTTTCGTTCTGGCTTTCTCTTCTCACTGCACAAATTGTTTTCCGCTGCGAACATGGCCACTGACTTTTATTCCAGACAGGATACCGCCCGAACCAGTACCACGTGGCTTGTCGTGATGTTTTTGCTGGCAGTCATTGGGATGGTCGGAAGCATCTTTGCCATCACCTACGTGGGAATTGAAATATACAATTCCCAAGCGAAGAACTCCCGTGGTATCGGCATGGACCCCAGCTACGAAGGCGGCCATATTGTTAACCGTGTTATTGCTTCTGACTTGTCTTCTGACTTGGCTTATCTACCGGCGGTTATTTCCCTACTGCTTATCATCTTCGGCACGCTGTATAAAGTCAGTGTTCTACGACGTGGTGGTGGCACAACTGTGGCGGAAGGCCTGGGGGGTAAACGAATTTTCCCTGACACCCAAGATCCGACTCAACGGCAACTGCTGAATATTGTTGAGGAAATGGCGATTGCTTCAGGCATCCCTGTACCCCCTGTTTTCTTTCTGGAAAACGAAGATTCCATCAATGCTTTTGCTGCAGGATATTCCCCCAGCGACGCAGTCCTGGGTGTAACCCGGGGCTGTGTCGAAAAACTCACCCGTGATGAATTACAAGGTGTCATTGCACATGAGTTCAGCCACGTCCTCAACGGCGACATGCGAATCAGCATCCGCTTGATAGGGGTTTTGCACGGGATTCTTTTAATCGGACTGATGGGCCAGATCATCTTTCGAATTTGCGCCCACGGTGGTTCTCGCCGCAGTTCCAAATCCGGGGGCGGTGGACTCGTTATTGCATGCATCGTGACCGGGTTAGCGCTG
>PBTE01000127.1 GCA_002726515.1 Planctomycetaceae bacterium
AGAAGTTCGACAGCCTGGTGCCTCGTTTGCGAGGGAGCAAACATCTGAATGAAATGAACGGTGCATCGATCTCCAGTCTGGATCCGATCACGTCGACCGAAGCGATCGCGCACGATTTTCTCGGGAAGGGTGGCAAGTACACGCGCCCGTTCGTCACGTTAGCGGTCTACGATGCTTTGACCGGAGCAAAGGGGACGGAAGCTTCCGGCGCTCGGCACCTGGCGAGTTATTCAGACGCAATTTTCCGCGCGGCACTATCTATTGAGACATTTCATAAAGCATCGTTAGTCCATGATGACATCGAGGACGACGACTATTTCCGTTATGGCGATGAGACCTTGCACCGCAAGTTTGGAGTGTCTACGGCGATCAACGTCGGAGATTATCTTATTGGCTTGGGCTACCGGTTGGTGAGCCGAGAAGCGGCAGTGTTGGGTCCGGAGGCCGTAAGCGACATGCTGGATTGTTTGGCCAAGTCGCACTTGCGCCTTGCTGAAGGGCAGGGTGCCGAACTGTTCTGGCGGGATGCTCGGGACAAACGGTTGACACCCGCCGACGCCTTGAAAATCTACGCTCTCAAGACGGCGCCCGCCTTTGAGGCTGCGATGTACCTGGGTGCAAGATTGGCCGGTGGTACTGAGGGTTTGGAAACTTTCATCAGGCAGTTTTCCCGTCATCTGGGAATTGCCTTCCAGATTTTAAATGATCTCAAGGATTGGGAGGGTGATGACCACAACAAACTCCTCGCTGGAGGAGATGTGCTGAAAGGTCGTCCCACCGTCCTCTGGGCCCTGGCGCTGACGAGTCTTTCAGAATCTTCGCAAGAAGAGTTGGAACAACTTGTTAATGACTCGGCACTTTCGTTGGAATCGCGGTTCCAACGCGTTTGCCAATTGTACCGGGAGGCGGGTGTGTTCGAAAAAGCTCGTCAACTGGTCGATCGATATCAGCAACGAGCGGAAGAGGTGGCTGATGAAGTCGAGCCCGATGAATTGCGCCGACTGATGTATTACATGGTGGACACGATTCTTGAACCGCCTGCAGAATCGATTTCGGAGGTCATCATGCCGACTTTGGGAATTGCCATCAGCCCGACGGTCGACCGGGTGTCATGAATTCCTCAAGCTCTCCGGACCTCGATGCGCTGGTGCAGTTGTTCTACGACCGACCTCATGAGGAATTGGGCACATTTCAGGAAGTAATGGCCGGCGACTTGCCTCAGTTGGAACGGATTCTGCTGGACCATGATCAACACATGACATTGACGATCGAGGCGCACCACGCTTCGCCTGTTGACGTCCACGTGCTCGAAGTCCATAACACCGAGACTCATTACGCACGGAAAATTCTGCTTTCACGTAGATCCGACGGCCTAACCGTTCAGTTTGGCATTGTCCGTTTGGCGAATGTCGCTCTGGAGCCGGAAGTTCAAAGTCAAATAACGAGTCAATCGACTCCACTTGGACGAATCTTGATCCAGCACAACGTGCTCAGGAATGTGAGACTCCTTTCTTTATGGAAGATTAAAGTTGGTGTCGAGTTAGCCCGATTTTTTCAAGCGGAGCCGGAGTCAAACTGCTATGGGCGTACCGCATTGATCTATTGCAATGGACTTCCGGCGGTTGAACTCCTGGAGATCGTCAGGCCCTCGATGAACGCTGAACCATAAGAGCCGGGCTACGGCGGAGTTTAGGGGGGGCGTGAGAAAAAAGCGGGTCTGGGCCGACGGCAAGCCTTACCATCTGCCTCGAAAAATCGAGAATCCTCGACGATACCTAGTGCAGGTGGTCGGTTTGGACTACACTACCGGCTCTTTCTGGTAAGGTGGTCAGTTCACTCGATTTTCAAAATCTTTGGCGGTGCTGACAAACATGCGGTATTTGATCGGGATTCTCCTCCTGCTACTTCTGGTGCTGCATCAGGATAACTGGTTTTGGGAGGACGACACGCTAGTTTTCGGTTTCATCCCGATTGGATTGTTCTATCACGCCTGTATCTCCGTTGCTGCGTCGGTCACCTGGTTTCTGGCGACGAAGTTTGCTTGGCCACACGGGCTGAGTGATGGCGCGGAAACGTCGCAGCAGGGTTCCAACACATGACGCAACTTGTCATCATTGTCGCTTATCTGGGTTTGCTGCTTTTATTGGGCCTGGGGGCGAGTCTCTTGTTCCGTGGCACCAGTAAAGACTATCTACTGGCGAGCCATTCGATTGGTCCCTTTTTATTGCTGATGTCACTGTTTGGTACGACCATGACGGCTTTCGCGCTGGTCGGTTCCTCCGGGGAAGCTTTCAAAGAAGGGATTGGGGTCTATGGGATGCTGGCATCTTCCAGTGGTATCATCCATTCGTTGTGCTTTTTTGTGCTTGGTATCAAACTTTGGTCATGGGGCCACCGGTTCGGATACACAACCCAGATTCAGTTCTTCCGTGACCGGCTGCAGAATGATGGCATCGGCCTACTGTTGTTTCCTATTATCGTGGGACTCGTCATACCGTACTTGTTGATTGGTGTGATTTCCAGCGGTGTCGTGATTCAATCAATGACAGGGGGTGCTTTCCCGGAGTTGTTTCCGACATCGAATCCCGGCACAAACGGGGGCGTTCCTCCGTGGATTGGATCCTTGGTCATTTGTTGCATCGTATTGGCTTACGTATTCTTCGGGGGCATGCGTGGCACCGCCTGGGCAAACGCTTTTCAGACCATCGTGTTTATGGTGTTAGGTATTGTGGCATTTTACGTCATTGCCATGAAACTTGGCGGGCAGCCGACATTTCTGGAAAATCTACGGGTGTGTAGTGATGCAGTCGCACACGACAAAGTCAGTCGCATCGACATGTCCAAGACGAAATTTCTTACGTACCTGCTAGTACCGTTATCCGTTGGCATGTTTCCACACTTGTTCCAACATTGGCTGACTGCCAAGAGTGCCAGCAGTTTCAAGCTCCCAATTGTAGCTCATCCGGTATTCATCATGATCGTTTGGGTCCCTTGCGTGTTGATTGGCATCTGGGCCACAACCAGTTTGGTACCGGGCAAGCCACCGTTACCTAAGATTCCTGGCACGGATATCGTCAACGCCAATGCCATACTTCCGTTCCTGGTTAAAACTCAGACCAGCGCTTTACTGGGAGGGTTTTTAACCGCCGGGATCCTGGCGGCGATCATGTCTTCGTTGGACAGTCAATTTCTCTGCCTGGGAACCATCTTCACAGGGGACATCGTGGGCCATTACGTCGGTAATGACCGTTTGACGGATCGGAAAAAAATCTGGCTGGCACGTGTTTTCGTCACCGCCATTGTAGCGGTGACTTATGGCTTGAGTTTGCTGCCACAGCGGAGCGTGTTTGGTATGGGTGTCTGGTGTTTCAGTGGATTTGCAAGCCTTTTTCCACTGGTGTTGGCAGCAGTTTACTGGAGACGGCTGACAGCCGCCGGAGCATATGCCAGTGTCTTGACGATGATTGTGACTTGGTTCGTTCTGTTCAGACAATCTGGTTTTGGCCATCATCGCAGCTTCACCGTCGACATCCCTGTGGGTGGTGTGACCTATGAAACCATGCCAGTACTGACAATTTTCGTGGCTTCGGCAGTGGCCCTGGTCCTCGTGTCGCTGGTCACCCGACCACCGGACGAGCGAACACTGGCCCGTTTTTTTGGTACAAAATAAGGTAATTCGGTGGCGACAGGGCCTGTCTGAACCCCTCAACGATCTCCATGACTCACCTTGAATGCTGAGCCAAGTCTGCTAAAATTTGTTTTTCACGTAATTTTTGGTGTGCATGGCCGCTGGTGCCCTTGCTGTTCCCCCTTCCCCCGGATTTGAAGCGAATCTTGATTTATGCCCTTTCAGAAGCGACCACAAAATCGAAACCGTAGGCGAGCCAAAACAAAGACTCGCGCTCCGAAGAAAGATCCGATCTATGTCGATGGCGTTCGGCCCCGTCCGATGTATGTCGATTACAAGGACACCGAGCTACTTAAGAAACTTGTCAATCGGCATGGTAAGATTGTCGGTCGACGGAAGACGGGCTGTAAGGCAGCCAGCCAACATGCCGTGACGCAGGCGATCAAGCGAGCCCGGTTCATGGCCATGTTGCCATACGTGGGTGAGTAGCTCGGACGACGCATCGCAGGAGATTGGGAAGGATGCCTGTCGAATTCCAACGGCAGGCATTTTCGTTGCGCCGGGTGGTGCTAAAACCCACTGATACGACGGTTTGCCGGGCTTTTCAGCTTTACGATGCTTGTCTACCTGTCGCTTATGTTTCTGACTACACTACATGTCCAGAAGTGAAGCCCCGCGATGTCCCAACCTTATAAGACAACTCGCCTGGTTGAATTCCGCCACACGGATGCAGCTGGCATTGTTCATTTCAGTACCTTCTTCGATTGGATGGAAGAAGTTGAGCACGAGTTCATTCGCCGGCTGGGTTTCTCTGTGTTTATGAAGGACGACGAGGGGACGATTAGTTGGCCTCGCGTTCACACGTCCTGCGACTTTCACTCGCCGATCCGTTTTGAAGATACCGTCGACATCGAGATTTTGTTGGAGAAATTTGGTACCTCGAGCATTCACTACCGTTTCCATTTTTCTTGCAAAGGTCAGGAAGTGGCCGACGGAAAGATGATTGCAACATGTTGTCGGGTAGGGCTGGGGGATCGGCCCCGTGCGATTCCCTTGCCGGAAACGATTGCCAGCAAATTGAGGCCGTTGTTATGATTCCTCCAGTTGACATATTCATGCCTCGGGTTGGCTGGTGATTGTGATGGTCCCTTATCTAATGGCACTGACTGCCAGGGTTTCCCGGGGGTTGGCCAAACTGGACGATCAGAGGAGGCGGCGTCACGCCAAATTTTTCCGCGCTGCCCAGTTGGCCGATGGCGGGTTTCCCGGACGAGACGGTTGCAGCGACTTGTACTATACGGGATTCGCTCTGCGAAGCCTGGCGGTCTTGGGAGAGTTGGATGTGGATGTGGCGCGCGCAGCAGCCAATTTTCTCCGGCAACACTTGACAGGTCGGAGATCCATCATCGATTTTTTTTCTTTGATTTATGGCGCTGCCGTTTTGGAATCGGCCGCCTCAGTCGATGTGTTTGAGGATCAATCGCCGCTCTGGCGAGAGGAAGTTGTCCGCGCATTGGAAATGCTGCGGCGAGATGACGGTGGCTATGCCAAAGGGGTGGAAGGGGCGGCCAGCAGCACTTACCACACGTTTCTGGTGTTGCTCTGTTACGAACTGATCGAACACTCGCTCGCGGATCCTGAACGTGTTGTTGATTTTCTGATGTCGCAGCGTAGTGACGACGGTGGATTTCGAGAGATTCGCGTACAAAAGCGTGGTGCAACAAACCCGACGGCTGCTGCTGTGGCATCTCTGAAGATTTTGCAGGCGATGGAGGACACCGTGCAGGAAGATGTTGTCGAGTTTCTCGTTGAGATGCAGAACGAAGAGGGCGGTTTGCGAGCAAACACGCGCATTCCGATTGCTGATCTGCTCAGTACATTTACCGGTTATCTGACTCTCTTCGATCTTGAGGCTGCAGATCAGATCGACATTGTCGCTGCTCTGCGTTACGCTAACTCGTTGGAAGAGCCGAATGGGGGTTATCGAGGAGCGGCATGGGATGAAGGAGTCGACGTTGAGTACACGTTTTACGGTTTGGGCTGTGCTGCGCTGCTCGGTACCGATTGAAGGATCGCCAGGCGGAGCAGACGAGGCAGAGGGCGACGGAAGAAAAAACCGGGAGGTTTGAATCCAAATCAAGACCTAGAAACCGCGAGCGCTGAATTTTGTCGAAACTGATCGTCGTCAATCTGGTAAAACACTACGCGACCCGAGCGGAACCGCTCGAAGTGTTGCGTGAAGCGTCGTTTCAGCTGTCCGCTGGTGAGAGTCTGGCAGTTTTGGGGCCGAGTGGCTCGGGCAAGAGCACCCTGTTGCATATCTTGGGAACCCTGGAGGTTCCTACTTCAGGAAGGATGATTCTCGACAGCCAGGATCCCTTCGCGCTTGACGCGACTGAACTGGCCGCTTTCCGCAATCGGAAAGTCGGGTTTATCTTTCAGGACCATCATCTTCTACCGCAACTTTCCGCCCTGGAAAACGTTCTTGTGCCGACCTTGGCGGCCGGATACGCAACACCACAGGCCGTCGAGCGGGGCCAGGATTTATTAGAACGCGTGGGTCTGGCTGCTCGCTCCGAACACTTTCCGGCAGAACTATCGGGGGGTGAACGGCAACGCGTCGCCATTGCACGGGCTCTGATTCAACGTCCCCGTTTGCTGTTGGCAGATGAACCTACCGGGAACCTGGACCGCTCGAGCAGTGAAAAGATCGGGCAATTGTTACTTGAATTGCAGGCTCAGGACGGTCACATGCTGGTTGTCGTTACCCACAGTCACGATCTGGCCGCACAGGCCGACCGCCGTTTTGAATTGGATGGGGGCGTGTTGAAGTCTGAATGAACTCTCCTTCCAACTTAATATTCCGCAGCCTCTGGTACCATCGCCGTATCCATTGCGCCGTGGCAATGGCGGTGGTAGTGGCCACGGCTATCTTGACAGGAGCCCTGATCGTTGGTGACTCAATGCGGGAGAGCCTTCGCCATCTGTTGTTAGACAGGCTCGGACATATTGATCACGCTTTTGTGGCGGAGCACTTCTTCCGCGACCATCTGGCCCTGGAGTTGGCTGAAGACACGGCATTCACTGCACACTTCGAGTCAGCGCAGCCCGCTATTTTTCTGAGAGCCACAGCAGAGAGGACGCGTCCAGGAGAGCGTGGAACAGGTGAATTGCGTGCAAACAAGGTGTTGATTTGGGGTTTGGACGTCAACTATTCGCAACTGGGGCAGGGTGGACCGCAAGCTTTTCCCGGGCTGAACGAGGTGGTTTTGAATGAGCCCCTGGCCCGAGAGTTGGATGCCAAGCTGGGAGACCCGATCGTATTGCGGCTCCCCAGACAGAATTTAATTCCCGGTGATAGTCCGTTCGGACGCAAAACAGAAATCGTCCGCAGCTTGGCACGACTGAAGGTGGTCGAAATCATTCCTGCTGAAGGCTTGGGACGGTTTGGTTTGCGACCGACGCAGCAGGTGCCACGTATCGCTTTTGTTGCCCGATCGATTTTGCAGAATGCGTTAGAGCAGCCCGGTCGGGCGAATGCGATTCTGATCACCTCTCGACAGCCTGCCGATGCGACGGCCACGAAAGTCCTGCGTGGGGCGCTGCAGCCAGTGTTGGAGGATTATGGCATGTCGATTGAGCGAGAGAGACTGACATTTCAGGAATCTTCGCAGGCGTCAACCGACGTGATTTTTGATTACTACAACGTGTTTACAAATCGTATGATGTTTCTCCCCGCGGTTGACACTGCCATCGAAAATGTTTTGGCAGCAGAACACTCGCAGGCAGTGCTGACTTACCTTGCAAATTCGATTGGCCGGGGGCCGCTTCCGTATCGAGTCCTGGAAAAAGTTGCGCTGTTGCAGCCACCGGGTCAGTCACTTTCAAGTCTGGTTTTAAGCGCCCTTTCTGCAGAACTCAGCCGACAGGATATCCCATATTCCACGATCACCGCCATTGATTCGGTACCTCCTCTGGGCCCTGTTTCCACAACCGGTGGAGAGGCAATTGAAAATCTGTTGGAAGATGAGATTGTGCTGAACCGGTGGGCGGCCGATGTCTTGCGGGTCGGACCCGGCGAGATGGTGAATGTCACCTACTTTGCACCAGAGAGTACTCATGGGGCGAACGTAGAGCATTGGGCTGCGTTTCGAGTGAGAACAATCGTAGAGATTGCCCAGCCCTCCGAACCCTACGACGGCGAGCAACCTCCTGCCTACGATCAACGTCCGACTCTCGCGAATGACCCGTGGTTGACTCCTGAAGTCAAGGGGTTCACCGATAAAAAGTCCGTCGAAGATTGGGATCCTCCGTTTCCATTCGAGCGGCAACGGATTCGTGACGCGGATGAACTGTACTGGGACTACTACCGGGCCACACCGAAGGCCTTTGTTTCGTTGAGTACGGGACAAGATCTCTGGGGTACCGTTCGCTTTGGCCGCACGACTTCCTACCGGGTTCCGCATCGTTCCGGTTTGTCTGTCGAAAAGATCGAGGGGAAAATTCTGAATCAGTTTGTGCGAGATCAACTGCAGCCTGGTTTCCGGTTGTTGCCATTGCGGAGGCAGGGGATTGAGGCATCGCGGGGAACGACATCGTTCAGTGGACTTTTTCTCGGCTTTAGTTTCTTTCTGATTGCCGCCGCCCTGATGCTGGTGGCACTGCTCTTTCGACTGGGGATTCAGCAACGTGCCGGGGAAGTCGGAGTCCTGGTGGCCGTGGGTTGGACTCGCTCGCAGATCATCAAAGTTTATGCCCTGGAGGGATTGTTGGTCGCGGCGATCGGTAGCCTGGTGGGTGTTGTGGCAGGGATCGGTTACGCTGCGCTGATGCTGCTGGGCCTGTCCACCTGGTGGGTCGATGCGATTGTGACCCCATTTGTTGAGTTACATAACGTCTCACTGACGAGTCTCTGTTTGGGGTTATTTAGTGGAATGGTGGCCGCGTTTTTCACCATGCTTTTAACCTTCCGGCGTTTACAGCAACCCGTCGTGAGAAATCTTCTGGCAGGTGTTTGGGAGGAGTTCGTGACAGGATCGGCACGTGCGGGTAACTGGCGTGTGTGTTGGGCCATGGGACTTCTCGCGTTGGCTCTGGGATTGGCCGCTCTAGGAACTCAGTTGGGCGGTGAAGCGCAAGCGGGAGCGTTTTTTGGTTGCGGTGGTAGCGTCCTGGTAGCAAGCCTGCTGTTGACTTCCTGGTGGTTGCGGCGTGGTGTCAAAGGTTGCGACAAAAAGCCGGTTCACTTGTCCTTGGTGGGGCTGGCGCGACGTAATACTGCCCGGAACCCGAGTCGAAGTGTTCTGACGATCGGCTTGATTTCTTCGGCTGCTTTTCTCATCGTGGCCATCAGTTGTTTTCGTGTCGAATTCTCACAGCAGGGAGCAGGCGGGTTTGATTTGATCGCCGAAAGTGATCAACCGATCTACCACGATTTGAACACGAAGCAGGGGAGAGATGCGTTGGGGATCATTGGTCAAGACGCTGCATTTCTTGGGGGGCAGCGGACCGGAAATCAGGTGGCAGCTTTTCGAGTTCGAGGAGGCGATGACGCAAGTTGTCTGAACCTGTTCCGACCGAATCAGCCACGGGTTCTGGGCGCACCGGTGAGACTGTTCGAGGACTCCGTTGAGCCGCACGATTTCCTCTGGGCCGAGACATTCTCGCCCACAGAGGCCGAACGCCTTAACCCATGGTTACTATTGAAAAAGCGTTTCGATGATGGAGCAGTGCCAGTGATCCTTGACAAAAATACGGCCATGTACAGTATGCATTTGTTTTCGATCCAAGGTGCGGGTACCACCTTTGAAATCGACTACGACGGCGGGCTGTCGGTGCGATACAGGATTGTGGCCCTGTTAGCCAACAGTATTTTTCAAGGCAGTATGCTCATTTCAGAAGAGCATTTCGAGGATTTGTTTCCTCATGTGGGAGGTTATCAACTGTTTCTAATCCAAACTCGACCCGACAGGTTGACAGTGGGTTCCGTTAATGAAATTGGTATTGAACATGGACTGTCAGGGATCACTCATGCGTCGCAGAAGCTTTCCGGACAAGAGAGATCTTTGGACGAAGCCCGCCAACTGAGCGCCATGCTCGAAAATCGCCTCAGTGACCAGGGTATGGATGTTCAATCAACGCAAGATGTTTTGAATGGTTTACTAGCGGTACAGAATACCTACCTGGAGACATTTCAGTCGTTAGGTGCTTTGGGATTACTGCTTGGTACTCTCGGGTTGGCCACCGTCCAGGTTCGCAGTGTGACGGAGCGTCGGGGGGAACTGGCTTTGATGCGCGCCATGGGTTTGCGCCCGGCAAGGTTGGCTTGGATGGTGCTTCTGGAGAATGGATGGTTGTTGTTGACCGGGCTGGGAATCGGAATTTTCTCGGCGATGGTGGCTGTGTTTCCACATTGGGTGTCAGGTGGCGCCAGCGTCCCGGCAGCGTCGCTGTGTAGATTACTGTTGACCGTTTTGGTGGTAGGAATCGTAAGTGGCGGCATTGCAGTACGGGCTGCTTTGCGCACGGGTATGGTGCCGGCATTGCGGGCCGGTTAGGATAGAAGACAGAAATAAGACATTGTTTGATCACAAGTTTCCGAGCACAAAAATTGTGGGGTTTTACGTTGGCAAAAACACTGATGATCCTGGCCGGTATCGCACTGACGGTTCTCTGTTGGGGTTCGTACGGACCAGTGCTCCACAAGGGGCAGCACGGGCTGGAAAACAACCGCCTCAAACCACTGATTTGTGTGGGTGTTGCCTACTTCGTTGTGGCGATTATTATCCCGACCATTTATCTTGCCAGCCGTGGTGAATTGAGTGGTGGCTGGAGTTTTGGTGGCACCAGTTGGAGCTTGTTAGCGGGCGCAGTCGGAGCGTTGGGCGCGCTGGGCATTATTATTGCTCTTTCTTCCGGAGGGAGTCCGATTGTTGTCATGCCCCTTGTTTTCGGAGGTGCTCCCGTACTGACGGTGTTTATTTATCTGATCTCCAGTAACACCGAAAGGCCCAACGCTGTCTTCTACGCAGGATTGATTCTGCTCATCGCGGGAGCCACCGTGGTGCAAATCTTCAAACCAAAACAGTTAACAGCCCATCAAGACCAGAAGCCGGTTGCTAGTCAGCCTATCGAAATGGCGGAAAATTCACCTTCGGAATCGGATTGAGTCGACTGTGGGTGGGTTGGTTTAAGCAGGTTGTTTCTCCCGGGTATTGAT
>PBTE01000128.1 GCA_002726515.1 Planctomycetaceae bacterium
CGAAACACCGGCAGGTCGCGCCGGGCGGTTGCCGGATGGTAAACCGCATTTTCCACCCAGGGCCAAATCCGTGATCTGGATTTTTCTGTCGGGTGGCTACAGTCACTTGGAATCGTTTGATCCCAAGCCGGCACTCAACAAGTACGCGGGAAAAACATTCTCGGAGACTCCATTTCCCCACCCGCAGGACAATCCCCTGTTCAAAGAGCGGTTTCGCTCGATCGGCGATTCTGAAACGCGTGACGTTTATCAGAAGATTTTTCCGCTGCAGGTGGGATTCAAAAAACATGGCCAGAGCGGAATTAAAATCACCGACTGGTGGCCCCATCTTTCAACGTGTGTCGATGACATCGCCTTCATTCGCTCCATGTACACGACCGACAGCAATCACGATGCAGAGAATCAAATGCATCACGGGCGGCACCGGTTGGACCCGTTAGAGCCGAGCATCGGTGCCTGGGTGCAGTATGGGTTGGGATCTTTGAACGAAAATTTGCCGCAGTTTGCCGTGCTGGGTGGTCCGACGCGGCCCGATACGGCGCCGTCGATCAACTCGGCGTACCTGGGGCCGCAGTTCAACGGGATTCCGTTTTCCTCGGACTCGGACAATCCGTTATTGTACGGTAGCCGGGGCTCGGATGTGCTGTCTCAGGAGCAGGCCAACCAGTACGAACTGATCGGAAAACTCAACCGGCTGCACGCTCTGGAGTATCCTCAGGACGAGAAACTGCGAGCTCGCATTCGTGCTTTTGAACTGGCTTTCCGCATGCAGAGCGCCGTTCCTGAAACCCTGGATTTCAGTTCGGAAACAAAGCACACGAGGGAACTCTACGGTCTGGAAAAAAAACAGACCGCCGACGTCGCCGGGAAACTTCTTGCCGCACGCCGGCTTGTTGAACGCGGAACGCGGTTTGTGCAGGTTTATCCGCAACCTTATGGAGCATGGGATTCGCACCGGGACCTGAAAGGGAATCATGCCCGCCTGTCTGCTGAAGTCGACCAACCCGTGGCCGCTCTTCTCAAGGACCTCAAACGTACAGGACTCTGGGAAGAGACCGTCGTGGTGTTTTGCACGGAGTTTGGCCGCACAGCGGGGGTCGAGACCCGTGGTGGCGGTACCGACGGGCGGGATCATCATTCCCACGGATTCACTGTTTGGATGGCCGGCGCCGGACTCAAAGGGGGCGTCGTTCACGGGGGAACGGACGAACTTGGTTTCCACGCGATTGACGGTGGGAACTACGTCACGGACGTCCACGCTACCGTGCTGCACTTGCTGGGACTCAATCCGCACCGGCTGGATGTTCCGGGTCGACAACGGTTGGACATCGATCGAGGCTCGCCGGTCACGGGTATCCTGGCCTGACGCCCGGCCGGCACGAGGCGCCGCCGGTGAGCGCAGGGGACGGCTAGGAGATCAACGGGGCGATGACATGGCCGTGTACATCGGTCAGTCGCCGGTCGACGCCGTTGTGCCTTACCGTCAGCCTTTGGTGGTCGATGCCCAGTAGATGCAATATGGTGGCATGAACGTCGTACACCTGCATGGGGTTCTCGCGATCCAGTGGCTTGTAGCCCCACTGGTCTGACTCACCGTAAGTGATGCCTCCCCGGATACCGCCACCGCAAAGCCAGTTGGTAAAGCAGTAGGGATTGTGGTCACGGCCTTTATTATCTTGTGTGCTTGGCATCCGGCCGAATTCCGTCGTCCACAGGATGACGGTCTCTTCCAGCATTCCCCGCTGTTTCAGGTCCTTGATCAAGGCGGATGCCCCGCGGGACATGCCCATTGCCAGGGGTCCGTGATCTCGAGAGATGTCCTCGTGGGAGTCCCAGTTGCGGCGTGGAAAGCCGTTGTCATTCCCCGACCAGATTTGTACGAAACGCACGCCCCGTTCCAGCAGGCGGCGCGCGACGAGGCATTTGCGGCTGAAGTACTCGGTTTCCTCGACCGGGTTGATCTCCTCGCCGAAACTGGTCCGCCCGTGGTCCAGGCCGTACATCTGCAGGATGTGCTGCGGCTCGTCAGACAGGTCAAGAGCTTCCGGTGTACTGAGTTGCATCTTGGCAGCCAGTTCGTAGCTGCGAATGCGAGCTTCCAGTCGCGGATCTCCGAGACGCGTTTCCTGGTGTTTTCGATTGAACTGTGTCAACAATTCCAGGGCCCTGTTGTCACTTTCTTGAGTCACGTACTTTGCCGCCGGTAACAGGTCGGCAATGGGATTCTCTGTGCCCGGTCGGATGATGGTGCCCTGGTGGTGGGTCGGCAGAAATGCGGCGCTCCAGTTCTTTGGACCGTTGGAGGCGTAACCACGGTGGTCGGGCATGACGACAAACGTGGGGAGGTTGTCGTTCATGCTTCCCAGCGCGTAGCTGATCCAGCAGCCCATTCCTGGAAATCCGGGTGTGTCGAACCCGGTTGATTGAAGATAAGTTGCCTGGCTGTGTACGCCGGTCTTACCGACGATATTATGAATGAACGCAATGTCATCCACGACATCCCCCAGTGGCTCGACGACGTCGCTGAGGTATTTCCCACACTCGCCGTAGGGCCGGAATTTGAAGGGGGACTTCATCCACGGTCCCAGTCCGTCCTGAAACGCTTCCACGTGCTCGCCAAAATCGGATGGTTCACCGTGGTGTTTTTCCAAAGCCGGTTTGTAATCGAACAAGTCGACATGACTGGCGGCCCCGCCCATGAACAGTTGCACCACCCGTTTTGCTTTCGCCGGGTGGTGCAGGATTTGGACAGTGCGACCCGTTCCGGGATCAACGGACCCTGCCAGGGAATCCTCGTCCCGGAGCAGACCCAGCAAGGCCATGCTGCCAAATCCACTACCGAGCTGTTGTAGGAAATTCCGTCGGGTATTCATGGTGTCGCTGGATTGTTTTGTTGGATCCGTTAAGGTGTGTCTGCCGACCATCTGAGTCCGGGATCGAAAGTTCGATTGCTCGATTAATCCACAAACACGAACTCGTTGAGGTTGAACAGCAGTCGACATAGGTTGTCCGTGCCGTGCTCGTTGGTGTAACGCATCAACGCCTGGTGTTGATTTTCTGTCGGCAGGTGACCGGTCACCTGTTGAAAAGCGTACTGGACCTGTTCGCTCGTGTTCTTTGACTCGGCGGCCAGGCGATCGGAAAAATGCACTGACATCCGCAACATAAACTTGTTGTTCAAAAGAGAAAGTGCTTGCAGCGCGGTCACCGTCTCGTCGCGCGTCGGGACGCTCTGCGAGGAGTCTGCGCAATCCAACGTGGTCATGAACGGGTCGGGTTGGCTGCGGACAATCAGGCGGTAAATACTGCGACGAAGGGATGGCGGATCATCGGGGTCGTGCTTGTGGTACTCGTAGTGCGGCGAATGGTCCGGGTGTTCCATCACAAACAATTCAAATCCGGGACCGAACATGGCTGGATTCAGCCTGCCGCTGACCTCGAGCACGGTGTCTCGAATCTCCTCGGCCGTCAATCGTCGCCGGCCCATACGCCACAAATAGACATTTTCGGAGTCAAGCTGACTGTTCCGCCGGTTGTGTGCCGAGGACTGCCGGTACACCGCACTGCTGACCAGGAGTTTGTGAAGTTTTTTCAGTGACTGTCCACGGTCGCGAAATTCGATTGCCAGCCAGTCCAGCAGTTGCGGGTGTGATGGCGGCTTTCCCATCCGGCCGAAGTCGTTCGGCGAATCGACGATCCCGTGGCCAAAGTGGTATTGCCAGACGCGGTTGACAATCGAACGCCAGGTCAAGGGATTGTCATCACTAACCAGCCAGCCGGCCAGCGCCGCGCGGCGGTCACCTTCGCTGTGGGACGGCGGCAATGGAAACCGCCAGTTGGTGCCTGGAATGACAGGTATCGTGCCCGGACGGGCTTCCTCGGTTGGCGACAGGATGTTACCCCGGGAGAGGACGTGAATCACGCGCGGCCGACCACCGTTGGCGCCCGTGCCGACAAAATTTTTCCCTTTACCGTGGTGAACGGTACCGGCATAGACTTTTGCTAGGGGTGGCAAGGCTTTGACGGCGTCGGTTACCTCTTGAAGCACCGCCTGATTTGCTGTGACCAGGACTTTCAGGTCCCCGTGCAGGGCACTTGCGAGCAGACCCTTTCGCTGCTGCTGCAGGCCGGCAATTCTGGCCAGCACGGGTGGCAGTGTCGTGGCATTCGGGTAATGGCCATCGACAAGGTTCTTTCTCTGCCAGCGCACGGGGGCTTCAATCGAATCCAGCGATGTCACTTTCCGGTTGCGAGCCACATTGTGGCAATCGGGGGTCAGGACGAGAATTTCGGCGAGCGCGAAGTGGTAATCGTCTTTCCGCTGTGCCAGCCTGGTTGCCGTGATACGGACATAACGTCCCTTCAGGCCAACGGGTGACTGGACAATTTGTGGCTCGGTACCCGGATTGGCGATATCGTTTTGCGTGTGATCGACCAGGCTCGTCACACCCAGTTGAAAGTCGGCGTCGTCGGAGACTTCGACCTTGTATCGTGGTGGGAAACCGAATCCGGAACCAATGTCATTGAAGCTGTCGTGACAACCCACATAGACAATGAACCCGATCGGACGGGAACGACCGAGGTCGACTTGAACCCATTTGGCGATGTCGGGTTGAGTCTCGATGTTGCTGTGATATCCGAATTCCGGTTTCTCAGCCTTGGACGACGGTTGCTGATTTTCCAGCGTTGCGAGTTCTGCGTCGATTGCTGCCAGTTCATCACCGGCAGCCCGTTCGAGTCGGGCATCCAGAACCGCTTTTTCCGCCAGCAGTTCCGACTCTTTCCGATTCAAGCTGGCCCGCCGAGCCGCCGTTTTCGGGTCCGCATCGTAGGATCGATCTGCCCGATCGAGCGCGGCGAACACGGATTGCAGGCTGTAGTAATGTTCCTGGGTTATCGGGTCGTATTTGTGATTGTGACAACGCGCACATTGGATGGTTGTGCTGCAAAACGTGTTCAGGGTGGAACTGACCATGTCGTCACGGTCGAGGTTCCGGGCGACACGCCCGTCAATTTTTGTTTCCGGGATTTCGGCATGTCCGATGAAGTCCCAGGGACCTGCCGAGATGAACCCGGTGGCGGTGACACCATCGACGGTGCCCGGCCACAGGACGTCACCGGCGATTTGTTCCATGACAAACCGCCCGTAAGGTTTGTCCTCATTGAAGGAACGAATGACGTAATCACGATACGGCCAGGCATGAGGCCGCACCTTGTCTTTGTCATACCCGTGCGTGTCTGCGTAGTGTGCGACGTCCAGCCAGTGCCGGGCCCAGCGTTCTCCGTAGCGTGGTGAGGCAAGCAGTCGGTCGACCAGCCTTTCGTAGGCGTCAGGAGCACGATCTTCGAGGAAGGTTGCGACCTGGGAGGGCGTTGGCGGCAGGCCCAGCAAGTCGAAGACCAGGCGGCGGACGAGTTTTCTCCGCCCGGCTTCGGGCGACGCGGTCAGCATTTTGTCCTCAAGCCGGGCAAGCACGAAATGATCGATGGGGTTTCGCGACCAGGCAGGAGTTGGTACCTGCGGTATCGTCGTTCGCTGCAGGGGTTGCAGGGACCACCAGTTCCGATCGGCAACGCGCGCGAGAGCGAGTTGCCTGTCGCGTGGCCAGGCGGCACCGGTCCGAATCCATTCGGTCAGCCAGGCCCGTTCCTGTTCGCCCAGGGGTTCAGCCTCTTGAGGCATGCGGGGCGGTTTGTCGTCCTCGCCGGCCAGGACCGACAGCAGATGACTGTTTTGTGGACTGCCGGGAACGACATGGCCGCTTTCCCGGAGAGCGGCGGCCGTTTCCAGGGAAAAGTCGCCCTCGGCCTCCGCGTCCGTATGGCAGGATAGACACCGGCTTTCGAGCAGGGGTGCGACGTGGTCGCGGAAAATCCGCAGACTGGCCTCGCGACCGTCAGGCGACCGCTGATCGTCCGCCAAACCGCAGCAAGCCATCAAAACCAAGATCTGTCGAAACAACATACCGCGCGACTCAGATATCGGGAGATTCGTCCGGTGGTGCTTATTTTAAATGACGGAGGGATCTCGGTCCATGGTGAGGGTCGAGATTTGTGAGGAACCTCTTGTCCAGGCCGTTGAAATTCAGCCCGGACGGTTGAAGGATCTTTTCAGTGGCGTACCGGGAGGAGTAAAATTTCTACCGGTATTCGTTACTGATGGAGGCCCGAACTCTAGGTGAACGAACAGATAGGATCTGGATGAAATGACGCTACGAACCTCGCAGTTTTCTGAATTCCCCGTTTCCGAGTACGAGCGCCGATACGAACGGCTGCGCTCGGCGATGGAGCAACGTGGCCTCGATGCGATCCTGATTACCAATCGAACCAATCACCGTTATTTTTCCGGATTTTATGCCGAGGTCTTCGCTCTGAGCCACTATTATTATTTTGCCGTGCTGCCGCGGGACAAGCATCTGGAGCCGGTCTTCCTCTGCTCCCACGGCAATGACCGTATCGCCACGACCACCTGGATTCAGGATCGCAGACTGTGGGACTTTCCCAAGAATTTCTACATGAGCAAGGAATCCCCGGGGATCGGGTTGCTGGCCGAAGTGATTCGGGAGATGGGCCTGTCCGAGGCGACCCTTGGCATGGAACTCTCCAACGATATGCATGCCCACATGGGGGCGGAGCACCTCTCCCGGCTGCGAGAGTTGACTCCGGCTGTCGCGTGGAACGATGCCTCCGACGCGATCATGGAGGTCCGGGCGGTCAAGTCGGCAGCTGAAATCGACAAGTTGCGCCGGGCTGCGTCCATCAGCGCCGAAGCCGTGCGTTTCGGTTTTGAATCGCTTGCAGCCGGAATGACCGAGGTCGAACTGAAGCAGATCATCGCTGGAAAGATGTACCAGCTCGGAGCGACGGACATCGGCCTGATTACCAACTATGCCGGTCCACGACGCATGTGGGCCGACGCGACCCCTGCCTACTACCAAATTCAGAAGGGTGACCTGGTCCAGTTCGACGGGGGATGCCTCGTCGATGGATACTGGTGCGACTTCAAGCGGATGTGTTCCGTTGGCAAACCGAGCGCCGAAGATCAGCGTTACTACGACATTACCCGTGAAGGGATCGAGGTGTCCACGGCACTGCTGAAACCGGGTGCCGAGCCCGGCACCGTGGTCCAATCCGCGTTCGACGTGAACAGGAAACATGGACAGGATGATTTTGTCGACTGGTGCCATTCGGTCGGTTGGGAAGCGATCGGACACGGTGTCGGTCTCGACATCCACGAGCGTCCCGGACTGTCATTTCATAATCATGTCCCGTTGCAGGCCAACATGGTGATGAGCATTGAGCCGTTTATCACCCTGGGCGGGGTGTTTCCGTTCTGGGAGGCGGAGGGAAAATTCGGACTCGAGGATTCTGTTCTGGTTACCGATGAGGGGCACGAGATCCTGACCGCCGAGTCGATTATCTCCCACGATCTTATGGTCGTCTAATCAGTTTCGACCGTCATTTCAAAACGGACCCCGCCCGGTGGCAGACGCACGGCGGGTTTGCGATTACAATCACGTTGCAACTGCACGCTACTTCCACCTCTTCATCAGCGAAACGAAAGAACTTCACATGTCCAACGTCACGCAAACAATCAGGAATACATGGGTGCCACTGGTGCTCGCCACGGTCGTTCTCACCACGCTGTTTCCCGGGAATGAAACGGCGATGTCTGATGAAAGAAAATCTTCGACAAAGACCGAGTCGTTGTCGGACAGTGCGGTGGAAAAAATGCTTGAGGACGTTTCGAACTGGGGCCGTTGGGGAAAAGATGACGAGCTAGGCACGCTCAACCTGATCACACCGGAAACTCGCCGCCGGGCGGCCTCACTGGTGAAAGAAGGGGTGAGCGTATCCATGGCACACGACCTGATCAAACAACCGTTTGATGACTCAGAACCATTTGAACATGAAATCATGATGAACGTTGTGAACCAGGAACTTGGCGGGGCAGGTGACCGTTACAGTATCCAATACCACGGGTTCGCCCACACGCACATCGACGCGTTATGCCACATTTTCTGGAAAGATAAAATGTACAACGGGTTTGGCACGGAGAATGTCGCCGCCGGTCGGGGAAAAGCGTCGATCAAGATGGTCAAGGACGGAATTTTCACGCGAGGTGTACTGATGGATATGCCCTCCCTGTTCGGTGTCCGGTACCTGAAAGGTGAACAGGCAATCCGACCGGCACACCTGGAAGCCTGGGAACAGAAAACAGGGATTCGGGTAAAAGCCGGCGATGCAGTTCTGGTTCACACGGGCCGTTGGACACGCCGGGAAAACGAGGGGCCCTGGAAAATCATGCAAAACTCCGCAGGACTGCACATTTCCTGCCTGAAATGGTTGCACGAGCGGAACGTTGCGATTGTCGGTAGCGACCTGGCGTTGGATGTGATGCCATCGGGGTCGGAGAAATATGAGTTGCCAGTCCACCTCGGAGTGGTCGTCCAAATGGGAATGTGCATTCTCGATTGCCTGGACTATCGGGCGGTCTCAGTCGAGTGCCGCGAACGTAAAACGTGGGAGTTCCTGTTAACGGTTGCTCCTTTGCGGGTTGAAGGAGGCACTGGGTCTCCGGTCAATCCAATTGCTACTTTTTAGCAGTCTTTCCGGGTGAAACCGCTTCATTTCCCAGGGGCCACATCCGTCCCGCGGTAGCGCCGCCATCGACGTAAATCACCTGCCCGGTGAGGTAGGCCGATGCGTCGGATGCCAAAAAGACAGTCGTGCCCACCATGTCTTCCGGCAGGGCGATACGACGTTGCGGAGTGTTTGCCACCCGCCACTCTTCCATGGTCTTATCGGCCCACAATTTCTTTGTTAAATCTGTTTGCACAAACCCCGGAGCCAGCGTGTTAACGCGTACACCAAATGGTCCCCACTCGACCGCCAGGGCGCGTGACATGTGATCCATCCCCGCTTTGGCCACCGCGTAGGGGAGCAGGTTGGTCAGAGCGCGTTGGGTGTTGAGCGATCCAATATTGATCTGGCTTCCGTTGCCCTGCTCAATCATGCAGCGACCCACGGCTTGAGACATCAAAAAGGCGCCCCGCAGGTTAATGTCGATAATGGAATCGTATTCCTGTTCTGTGTAGTCGATGGCTGGCTTGCGTAAATTGATACCTGCCACGTTCACCAGCGTGTCAATTCGACCGAACTCCTGTTGGACCGACTCCACGGCGGTCCGGATGGACTCGCCTTGGCTCACGTCACAGACGAGGGGGCGGACTGTTTTTGAGTCGGAACTGATTTCTGCTGCGGTTCGTTCAATGGATTCAGCGTTTCGGCCCGTGACGATGACCTGCGCATCACGTTGTGCGAACCCCTCGGCGATCCCGCGGCCGATGCCTCGACTGGCACCTGAGATCAAGACGATTTGTCCAGCGACGGAAAAGAGCGGGTCATTCATGGAAGGTCCTTCATCGAGAGTAAGGGGGGGCCAGGTCGACCCGGCAGAACTTCGGCGAACAACCTCTCTTTTACTCGTTGACAACTGGACGCACAACCAAGCAACCCCGGCCGTCTACGGGCAACCGACAGGAGTTCAAGGGACCGGTTCTCTGTCCGGCAGCGGGCCTGTTTCGCGGTTCCAGGTCAGAAGGTAACCATGGAGGATTGCCCCACGTCGGAACACGGTCCCCGCTCCGCCAACTTTCCCTGAGAAATGAGAGACGTGGAGCGGGTGTGGAGTTTCCACTGCTGTTTCAGTAAACGGGCGACAAGACGTGACGGAGACAGGTCCGGGAGGTGAGAAGCGAGAGAACCTTTTCACGTTTGCGGTGGTTCCTTTTTCAGCAGGTGTTGTCCCGGGATCGTTTGGGACCGGGCCGGTTTCACCGGGTTGACCGCCGAGACGCCCTGGCAACAATGAAAACAGACTGCGACCGGCAGCCCACGCGAGATTCTCCGTGTCATCGGCTGACCGATCACCCGGTGGTTGTTCGTTTTGTCGCTGGATGCCTGCCGTAACACAAAGGTTCAGCGACGATCCGTCATGGGGCCAGTCCTGTAACGGGCCAACCGCAACTTCGCTGATGTAGGAAGGAACTTCTGGTGATGGAATTGATATGGAAATATCCGCTTTACATCATTCCATTGACCACCGGCTATGCCTCGGTCGTTGACTCTCAGGATCCCGGGAAGCCAGTCCACTCCCTTGTCGTCTTCACGGAGTTGGAGAAAGCGGAGCGTGCAATGGCTCAGTGGGAAATTTCTGGAAGCCCGCGGGCTCTGTCGAACGCCCGCGAATTCGCCTGGCTGCTGCGTAATCTCCAGGCACCGGTGTCGCAAATTGCGGTGGACCTGGAACCGACCGATGATGAAGTCAACGCCCGGTGGTCCATTTCGGTGGAAGAGATGCTTCAAGAGCATCTGGTGGTCGACTATTCGCCCTGGAACTACCCGGTCTATGTGTTGGCCAAAAAAGATGGGTTTGCCTGTATCGAGGGGGTAGGTCCTGACGGGGGACAACTGACCGCCCTGGCGCTCTTCGCCAGTGAAGAGAAACTCGCCCAGTACGTTGACGACACCCGGGAGGGGGGGAAACGATTCGAATTGTCGGATCTTGCACAGACCCGCAAATTTCTGAGCCGGTTAAATGCCAGGGTCACGGCAGTCGCTTTGAATCCGCTGTCCGTCGACGGAAAACGTTCGGCCAAGCACTGCTTTTCCCTGGAGACGCTGCTGTCCAAGTATCTGGTGAACGAGGCGCCTGAAGCCTAGAGCCCGCCAGTGCTTCCCTTCTTCGACAGCAGGGGTCCCTGTAGGGGTTTCCGGTCCGGGAAAAAGGGGATTCCGTTTCACAGTTGACTGTGAAACGGATTGTTTCAAAAAAAACTTTCTCCAGCGGCGAACTGGTTCTAGACTTGATGAAGAGGAACCAGTGCTTCCGGTGTGCACAACGGAGTGTCTTATAATGAGACACTCGTGGTCACTTCGACTACGCCCGAAAGTGCAGAGGAACCCCAGTTAAGGACCTCTTGTAAAAACTACAGAGACCCTAAGCC
>PBTE01000129.1 GCA_002726515.1 Planctomycetaceae bacterium
CATGTCGAACACGCATTTGGCGCGGCCGCGGATTGTCGTCAATCCGCAGACCCTCCTGGCGGACATGGAACTCTTGGCGCGATATCGATCGTTCCGCGCGCATGGAGAGGATGGACGACTTTCAGCGTGCGGCAATGGATCTGCTCGCAAGCGGCCAGGCGCGTCGCGCCTTCGATCTGAGTCTTGAACCGGAATCCACGCGCAGCATGTACGGCTCCCATCGCTGGGGTCAGATGGCGCTGCTGGTGTTCGTACGTCGACTCGTCTGGCCTGTAACAAAACCATGATCGATCACCATGAACGTTGTCGGGTCGTGGTCCGGGTTGATCTGTGGTTTCCGGAGCTGCTGCTTTCAGCAGCTAGTCTAGTTCACCGCACGGGACAAGGCCGTGGGGGCTACTTGGGACAGTGTTGAACTGAGCAGATGCCGAAGTTCCTATTAAATTGACAGGCTGTGTGCTGTTGGGTACACTAAATACACCATTTTTGGGCGATGAAAGTCGGCTGTTCATCAAATCTAGCCCGATGAAGGTCACCACTGTGTTTATCTTGCGTGAGGACCGGCAACACAATCTTGCTGTCATCTTCCTGCCCGTTGGAATTCTCGCCTGTCTACTGAGTTTTCCCCTGTGCCCTGCCGCTGCAGAAGAACAGCCCGAGCCAACACTCTCATCGCTCTTCCCGCTCGGAGGTCAGCGCGGCACGACCATCCAGGTGCAATTTCGGGGAAAGCATCTGCACGAAGTCAACTCGCTGTGGGTGCGATCCGATGGTTTTCAAGCCCGGATCAAAAGTGTGGAACCGATCGACGAGGCGGCGGTACAGTCCACGGAGAACGGCAAAGAGAATAAGTCGTCGGATTACCGGGTCATTGTTCAGATGCATATTGACTCCTCAGCCCCAACCGGCCTGCACCCCCTGCGGCTCGTCTCCGAACAAGGTGTCACCAATGCCCTGGAATTCAGGGTGGTGGATCAGCCGGTGATCGTCGAGACGGATGTACCTGGTCACTCAGCGTTTGAGTTGCCACGCCTACCGGTGATTATCCAGGGCCGATTAGCCAAGTCGGGAGAGGTTGATGGCTATGTATTTCAGGCCCTGGAAGGTCAAGACCTGTCTGTAGAGGTCCTCCGGGAACCGGGGGGCGGATTAAAAGGCTCACTCACCTTCCATCGCCGCCCTTCTCCCCCGGAGGTCCGACTGGCTCTTTTCGGACCGAAGGGCAGTTGGCTGGACCCGGAACGACGGTCCCGGATACTTTTCAGCGAAGAACGATCCACCAGCCTGGTGCCGCTGCATACCAAGGGAACTCATCGGGTAACCCGAAGCGGACAATTGATGTTGTCCGTTTCCTCGATTTTCGGGAAAGGTCATCCGGATTTTTCCTATGAACTTCAGCTCTTCAGCGGGGACCATGGTCCCGTAGAAAAAGCCGGTCAGGATGACCCGCTGGGCACAGACTGGTTAGGACGAACTTTCGACAGAGAGGTCGGTGCTGATTGGACGAGTCTCCTCGAGTCCCGGGCGCCAGACGAGAACCGGGGACCACCCGGGCGTTCTGTGGAAACCGGTTCGGCTGAAGCCGGAGGGACGATTCCCCCTTCGCGAAAGAGAGCCATCGAACAGACCACCGAAAGCGAGCCCAACGACACGAGAAACGAGGCCCTGACTGTTTCTGTTCCCTCCGTCATTGCGGGTACTGTGGACGGTTCCGGAGACATCGACATCTTCCAATTTCAGGTGGAGCCGGGGCAGGGACTGGCTTTTGAAATCGAAACTCCCGAAATCAAACTGCCCTATTTCAACCCGAGAGTCAGTGTCGTCGACGCCCAGGACCGAGAGATCTTCACCAACATCCATCGACGGTTAGCGGTGTACAACAGCATGGGCGAGGAAGAGCGGTACCCCAGGTCGCTGCTACCGAAGGTCATTTATAATTTCGATACAGGCGGGCAATACTTCCTGCGGGTACGTGACATCACTTCCCGCTATGGTGGACCGGGCTATGCCTACCGACTGCTGGTTCGTCCTCAGATTCCTCACATCGGCCAGGTGGTGCTTGAGCAGACGGAGCATCTCAATCTGGTTCGGGGGCAGGCCAGGAAACTGACAATCTTGACTTCTCGCGAGGAGGAATTCACGGGAGACGTTGCGTTTTCCTTCCAGGGGCTCCCGCCGGGGGTCGAGTTTTTACCGACCGCTGAGGTCACGGAAACGCCCCCCCATGAACTGGCGGACATGCCAGTCGATCCGGAACTGATCCTGCCTAAGGTGCAGAAAACGACCATCATCCTGCTGGCCACGGCCGCGGCTCCTTTGACTGACATACCCGTTGTGGTTCGGCTGCGCCTTCAATTCATCGTCAACGGCAAGCCCGCAGCCAAACTGTTGGTTCGCGAGATCCCTTTAATGGTGGTCAGGGAATCCGAAAAGACCTAGAGGTGAAACCGAACTAAGAAGGCAACTGCACCATGATGACCAGGTGGGCAACGATCAAAAAAAAAGGAAAGTTCCCGGGGATCAGATTTGCGTTCTTGCTGATCCTGCTGCTGATGCCTGCGCCCGACGGCTCTGCGACCGAGGGGGCCGGCGACGGGCTGTTGTCCATTCATTTGGTTCCCCGGGACGTGAAGCTGTGGGGAGTGGGCGCTTCGCAGCGCTTTCTGGTGCTGGGAAAGTATCCGGGTGGCTTGGAGCGAGACCTGAGCGGAGAAAGTCAGTTTCTCATTTCAGATCCTGGCCAAGGTAAAATCGTTTCCCCGGGAAAATTCGTGGCCGCTCGTACCGGACCGGTGATTTTAACCGCCCAATTTGAAGGCCAGCAGGCAAAGACACGGATCGAGGTTGCCGACCGGGCCCACAATCAGCCTTTCAGTTTTTCCCGAGTGATCGGTGGGATTCTGACCAAGAAGGGCTGTAACACGAATGACTGCCACGGCGCAATCAAGGGGCGGGAAGGATTTAAACTCTCTGACAACGTACTGGATCCCAAAGAAGATTATCGAGGAATTGTCGAAGGGGGAACCTACCAGGTCCTGAGTGCCGAAGCCAAGGAGCCAAAGATTCCGCGCATTGACCTTGAAAATCCCGAAGAAAGTTTACTATTGCTGAAACCGACCATGAGCGTAGACCACGAGGGGTCTAAGCACTTCGAAGTTGGCTCTCCGGACTATCAGGTGATTCTCGACTGGATTCGGGCAGGTGCCCCCTACGGTGAAGAAATTGACCCGGAAGGTGTGTCGGTCCAGGGCATCGAGGTCTTTCCTCTTGAGAGCGTTATGGGTCCGGGGGGTATGCAGCAGCTATTGGTCACCGCTCATCTTTCCAACGGGCACCGAGAGGATATCACCGAGCAGGTTCACTATGTATCGAACGATCCGAAGGTTGTGGAGGTGAACGAAAGCGGGGTCGTCCGGGGGGCAGGGTCCGGCGAAACGGGCATATTGATTCGTGCCCCCGGCCACACGGTCAGCGCCAGCTTCGGTGTGGTCGAGGAGTCCGTCGTCGATTATCCAAAGCTGCATTCAAAAAATTTCATCGACGACTTCATTCACGCCAAGCTCCGAAAATTCAACATAATTCCTTCCGAGCTATCGGGTGATGAAGAGTTCCTGCGCCGAGTCTGCCTCGATCTGACAGGCACACTGCCCCCCCCGGACCGAGTCCGGGAGTTTGTGCGCAGCCGAAATCCAGACAAACGAGACGAGTTGATCGAAATTCTGCTCGACTCCCCTCAATACGTCGATTATTGGGGATTTTGGTTCGGTGATCTTTTGAGGGTGACCTTCACAGTGACAGGCTCAGCGCACCCGACGAAAGCCTATGAGGACTGGGTGGTCAACAGCATTGCCGCCAATAAGCCCTATGACGAGATCGCCCGCCAGCGCATTGCGGCCCAGGGGTATGCAGCTCCGAAGTGGTTTAATTACATCGTTCTCGGCAGTCTGGCGACCCCCGAGAAAATCATGGCCGAGAACGTCCAGGTCTTTTTTGGCCGCAGGCTGGACTGCGCAGAATGTCACGAGCATCCCTACGACCAGTGGAGCCAGAACCAGTTTTGGGGGTTAACTGCCTTTTACGCCGGATTGAAGTCGTTGAAAGACACCGTCGTGGTGACGGACATGCTGGGTGACGGCCTTGATGATCGGGTGAGACAAACCGGAATGATCCATCCTCGCACGAAACAACAGGTGGTTCCCACTTTTTTGGACGGTGCGGTTTTCCCTGAAGAGAAGTGGCTGGCCCCCCTCACGGGACTTGCCACGTGGATGACCTCCCATTCCTATTTCTCGGAAGCTGCCGTAAACAGGATCTGGAGTAATTTTTTCGGCAGGGGGATCGTTGATCCGGTGGACGACTTCAGAGTCACGAATCCTCCCACGCATCCCGGGCTACTGGCTGCCCTTGCCAGGGACTTTGAAAGTCACGGCTACGACCTTAAACACCTCATGAGAACGATCGTGCAGTCAAGGACCTATCAGCGGTCCGGGATTTCCAACGACACCAATAAGGAAGACAGGATCAACTACTCGCGTTCCCTGCCGCGTCCCCTGCAGGCAGCGGTGCTTCTGGATGCCATCTCGAGTGCAACGGACGTCGAAGAAGATTTCGTCTACCACGAATGGGTCGGGGGTGGCAATCCCCCTGCCGGGATCCGGGCCATGCAGATGATTCCCGACCTGTGTCCGTCCCAGTTCATGGATGTTTACGGTCGTTCTATGCGCAAGAGACCTGAGTCCGGAAATCCGGCGCCTACCCTGGGTCAGGCGTTACACATGTGGGCAGGTCCAACGTATACCAGCAAGATTTCGAAACAGGGAGGACGTCTGCAGCGCCTGCTCGAGCGGGGCGACTCCGCCCAGGAGATTATTGAAGAATTTTACCTGGCCACGTTGACTCGATCCCCAACTCCGGACGAAAGAGGCGAGCTATTGGAGTTCCTGCGGCAACGAGACTCGCACCAGCAGGAAGCACTGGAAGCACTCGTGTGGGCGCTGATCAGTTCCCGCGAGTTTTCCTTTAATCACTAACTGAGGAACGAATCGGTTGAAAACTTCCAAATGCTACCATTGTGCAGCAACGGCAACGGGCCGCCGGGATTTTCTCCGGGTCGGTGCGCTCTCTTTCCTGGGGTTGAGCCTCAGCGAGTACCTGCAACTCGGTAGTCTTGCCGCAAGCCAAGCAGGTGCCGGGCCCGGAAAAGCGCAGGCCTGTATTCTGCTCTGGCTGGAGGGAGGGATCAGCCACGTCGATAGCTGGGACGTGAAGGGCGATTCCGGATTCAAGCCCCTCGCAACCAGCGTCCCGGGAATTCAAATCTCGGAAATATTTCCGAAAGTTTCCCGGCACATGGATAAACTGTCAATTATTCGCTCCGTGATGACCAAAGAGCGCAACCATCCCCAGGGAACCATCGAGACCCTGACGGGTCACCGTCCCAGTCCTGCCGTGAGGTTTCCCAGCTTCGGATCCATCGTTTCCAAAGAGCTGGGGGCGCAAAAAAATATGCCGCCTTGCGTGGCCGTGCCCACGCCTGTCGACGGAGACTTTTTCAGCTACGAGGAGGCCTTCCAGGCGTCTTTCCTGGGGTCTGAATATGATTCCATGATTCTTCCCGATCCCAGCCAGCCCGACTTCCGGGTTCCCGACCTCAGTCTGCCCAAATCGATTTCCATCGAATCGATCGAGGATCGTCGTTCCCTGCTCAAGATCGTCGACCGGAATTTTCGCCGACGAGAGGAACTCGCTGAGTTCAAGAGATTGGACACCTTCCAGAACCAGGCTTTACAGATGCTCCTCTCACCTCACGTTCGGAATGCATTCGATCTGACCCAGGAATCCGAACAGACGCGGGACCGCTACGGGCGCCACCGTGTGGGCCAGAGCTTACTGCTCGCCCGCCGGATGGTCGAGGCGGGCTGCCGCTTCGTCACTGCCGCCGGCTACAAACAGGGCCAGTGGGATACCCATCAACAGAATAACAAAACTCTACGGGATACCCTGGCACCAACACTCGATCAGTGCTTGTCGACTCTTCTGGAGGACCTCGATCAGCGCGGCCTGCTGGAGTCGACGGTGGTGATCGCCACCGGTGAATTTGGACGCACTCCCCACATCAATCCGGCGGGAGGCCGCGATCACTGGCCCGACTGCTGGTCTCTGGTCGTTGGAGGAGGCGGCATCCAGGGTGGTCAAGTGGTGGGCGCAAGTGACGAAAGGGGTGCCTACGTGGGAGAGCGGCCTGTCTCGATCGGAGATCTCTACGCCACCATTTACAAAGCCATGGGTATCGACTGGACTAAAGCCTACATGGCGCCTGTGGGCCGGCCCATTTATATCGCCAATGGCTTCGAGAACAAGCCCGGATCTCCCATCAAGGAATTGGTCAACTGACAGACAACGGGTTTGGCGACGGGCGCATCCTCACGGACATACTGAATCTTGTCGCGGAAGGCCTGGTCGTAGATGACCGGTGCGGCGGCCACCCGGCAAGTGCGATACCTGGCGGCTTGTCACCAGCCTCCGGCGCATCATTGGCACCATTCACCGCAGCTGGTCGGGCAGAACAGTGTGGTCTCGGACGTGAGTCGCGCAGCCTCGTCACCATCCTGCGCGGTGAAGGTCTGGCCCTGCCCGTCACCGCGGGAGGCGCCGTCGCCTGGGACATCGTTGACCACATTGACCCTCACCCTGACGAGTCCCCCCTCCGTTACTTGGCGACTGTCATGACACAGACAACGAGCCGGAGCAGGTTCGTGGCATGGATCTGGTGTGGCTTATTGGTCGTCCTGTACAGCAAACAGTTTTCTGACGCGCTCGCTTTCGCGCTGTCCCGGCTGTTCTGCCAGAGAAAGGGCAAGAGAACGGGCGCTGGCACGAGAGGCCACCGCCGAGCCAAATGATTGTCGATCGTGTTCGTACTGGGCAAAAGCAGCAGGGACTGCATCCTGCCTGGCGGATCGAGTAGCTGTAATCGTGGACTGCGGATCACTTGGCCCGTTTGGGCCGGGCGATTTGGAGAGCACCCGTTCGGGAGAAGTCGGCAGAAGAGCATTGGTTGGTACGTCGATCCGCAGCGCCCTGGGCGTCTGTTTGTCGAGATCGAGATCATCGGTCACCGTCAGTAATGCCGGTGTCAGAGGTTCGGCAAATGACGGTGCACCGCCAAGCTCACACCCTGACGCGACGTAGAGTGCCGGAGTCGTTCCTGCATAGCCTTCCGGCGCGAAATTATCCGTCACATTATTGTAGTCCGTCAGGTCGATATCGAAGTCTGCGTCAAAATTGGCGTCGCACCAACCGTGAGGGAACCGAATACCAGCTGGATCGAAATTCGTTGCTAACCGGTTGTAGTCGGTCAGGTCGATGTCACCATCGACATCGGTATCACCTCGCTTGGCGACCAGCAGAACGTGATGAAAATCGTCTCCCCTGATGCCGTTACCGTCACCATCTAACTGGCTACCAAAAGTGTTGGTAATCAATGTGGCATCCAGCACGACCTTGTAGAAACCAGCATCCATTCCGGAGACACCAGTGAAATCCCATGTGGCCGTCAGTGTCGCCGCATTGTAGTTGAACGTAACACCGGTCAGTTCCACAGGCGTACCACCAGCCGTTTCATCCAATAGCGTGAGAGCAACAGTGTTGACATTCACATCTTCATTGAATGTGACTACCAGCGTGTCTAGGGAATCGCGTTTGTGGTTGCCGTTTTCATCGAGAAACCTGATGCCTTGAACGGATCCAGCGGCGGAGTGTTCGCGCCGGTTGCCAAAGTCGATTCGTTCGACCAGTTCACCCGACTCGAGTTTCACTTCGTGAACGCCGCCTCCGGGAGGTGGGGGAAAGATCGCGATCACCGGATGCGACGGGAAGGTCTGCACAGATCCGTCAGGGATCACTTCAGCGATCCAATGCTCTCCGGCTGGCAAGTGGTTGAGTCCATAGCGACCTGTCTCATCGAAGTCGGTCAGGGGGTTATCTTCCATGGTTCGTGTATGCGGTTCATCGTCGTCGAGCATGCCGTTGCGGTTAAAGTCCACATAGATCGTCACTCCCGGCAGTCCCGGTTCCTGCTGATCCCGCTGGCCGTTGCCATTTTTATCGAGCCACTTGATGCCGTGGACCGAAGCTGGCTCGATCTTTTGGTTGCCAAAGTCGACGCCGTCGATTGCCTCACCAGGGAGAACAACCACGCGGTGCGCACCGCCACCCTCTGGGGCATTGATGCGGACCGGGATCGCGGGTCCGGTCACGCCGCCGAGTTCTGCATCGACAAACTGCAGGTCGAATGCTCGGGGCAGGCCGTCGCCGGTGAACATCACGTCGAACACCGAGGTATCACCACCCCCCCCGTTGACAATCGTGCCTGTCAGATTCACCAATTGGACGTCCGACACCGAAGCTACCACGTCGATTTCGATTGCCCGGAACAAGTTGGGAAAAATCGTGATCGCGACCTCGCGTTGTACGGTTTCGCCCGCCGATAATGCCAGGTCGATCTTTTCGGGACGGACTTCGGCGAAAAGGTTGGAGAACACGTCTTCCAGCGGCCCGGGGCCTGGCAACACCGGACCAAACTCGTTCACGGGGAATGTCTGCTGATAACCATCTGGTACGATCTCGCGAACCAGGTATACACCGGTCGACAGATCTTTGATCCCGTAATGGCCCGACTCGTCGAAGTCGGTCAGGGGGTTATCTTCCATCGTCACGGTGTGGGGCTCGTTCGAGTCGAACATGCCGTTGAGATTCACATCGACATAGATCGTCACGCCCGGCAATCCCGACTCGTACCGGTCCCGCTGGCCGTTGCCGTTTTCATCGAGCCACTTGATGCCTTGAACGAATCCACCGGTGGATTGTTCGCGCCGGTTGCCAAAGTCGATTCGTTCGACGAGTTCACCCGGCTCGAGTTTCACTTCGTGAACGCCGCCTCCGGGAGGTGGGGGAAAGATCGCGATCACCTGATGAGACGGAAAGGTCTGTACAAATCCGTCAGGGATTACTTCAGCGACCCAATGCTCTCCGGCTGGCAAGTGGTTGAGTCCATAGCGCCCGGTTTCATCGAAGTCGGTCAGGGGGTTATCTTCCATGGTTCGCGTATGCGGTTCATCGTCGTCGAGCATGCCGTTGCGGTTAAAGTCCACATAGATCGTCACCCCCGGCAGTCCCGGTTCGTGCTGATCCCGCTGGCCGTTGCCGTTTTTATCGAGCCACTTGATGCCGTGGACCGAAGCTGGCTCAATCTTTTGGTTGCCAAAGTCGACGCCTTCGACGGTCGCTCCTGCGTCGACGAATACGACATGCGCGCTGGCATCACCCCATGGCGGCGGCTGGTACCCGGGTGGCAAAGAGGGAAATGTCTGCCGGAACTCCTCCGGTACGATCTCGCGAACCATGTGGAAGCCGGGGTGCAAGCCCTCAAGCAAGTACAGACCGGTCTCGTCAAAATCTGTCTCGGGGTCGTCCCGCATGGTTACGGTGTGGGGTTCGACGGTATCGATCCGGCCATCGAAATTACGGTCGGAGTAGATGGTCACCCCAGCCAGACCGGGCTCGTCGTCATCTTGATATCCGTCAGCGTTGAAGTCCTCCCACTTCCTTCCGTGGATCGACCCAGACTCAAGCGGGGGGAGAGGATCTGGGGACCCGAGAGTGTCGTCCCCCTCAAGCGACTCGGTCACACCGTCGCCTGCCAGGAGGCGCCGATCTTCAAGTCGCTCACAGTGAAGTTGCTTTTGACCGGGACGCCTCTTGGTGCCAGAAAAAATTGCCACGGATCGCTCCTTTGGGTATGCACAATGTGCAGCGAAACCCCTGACGTGTCATTCCACGTGTCATTCCTGGCCACCTGTATTTTTACATCTTCTGCCGGGATTTGGCCACCATGAGGCTCGTGAATACCTGAGTGTTTTCCGGTTTTTTCCGGTCCCCTGCCGGAGAATTTTCTGGTTTTGTGACGCTCATGTCTGATCGTGGTCACTTTTTTGCGGGCCGACTGCAAAAGGACCAAGGCGGTTGGTGACGGGTTTCTCCAGATTGGCCAGACACGTCGCGTGATCAGTACTCGATGGGATCTCTCTCGTACTGTCGGTGATGCCGGTACTCAATCATGCAGGCGACGTCATATACCTCAACGCCAGCCCGCAGGACGGGGTCCCGCTTGACCAGGGTGACCGACAGCGTGTTAGTTCCTTTTCGCGGGAAAAGCTCTGGAGTCAAGCGGTACTCCAACAGGTATCCGTAGGGACCCACGGCCTGGTTCTTCAGGTATCGAAAATGCAGATCGATCTCTTCCCGGATCGAATCCGGGAGTGAACGACCGTTGAGGCTGACCTCAATCCTGTCGTGGCCCGCGATGTCGATATTCGCCACGTGAACTCTCATTCGCACCGACTTGACTCGTTCCTCCGATTGCCATCTTGATAAGTCGTCGGCCACGGTGAATGGGAGTTCCAGCGGAGTGCCCTCCGAGACGGCAAGCGGCAGGACGGGGCCAACGAGGGGAAACAGCGACTCCGGATTACGATCAGAATTGCGGTCCAGGGAGCGGACCCGGTAGATCTTGTCCGCCGTTGCCAGCACCTCGGGGTGGCCGAGCTTGCGGAGTGTCCGGTATTCCTGTTTCGTCCATGGCCAGCCGTTGGGTACCCAACCGTCCAATCCCAAGCCGAAACCGTCGACTCCCATGTCGTATGCCAGCGCCGCCGCCGCCCAGGTCATTTCGGGCGTGGACATGCTCTCCAACTGTTGTCCCAGGGTGCTCATGTAACCAGCAAGGACCCGGCACTCAGTACTCCGAGCCAGATCGATGGCTGGAGCCAGGTCCAGGTCCTGGTCCATCATCAGCAGTCGGTTTTTTGCAGTTTCCTTCTTGTAAGGCGTGATGACGATGAGTGCATCGACGAGTTTTTCAGTAACCCACGTTTCGACCTCGAAACCCGGAATTCGCCACATCGATGCGGATCCAGCTGGAATGCGTACGTAGACTCTCTTCTGGCGGCCCTGCGACTGTTCCGCCCTTCGGGCGACCTCGCGAATATCGCGGATCCACTGTGTGAGGATAGGCCCCAGTTGAGGGACCTCGTCGATGCGACAGAAAGGCCCGAACTCGTTATCGATCGTAAAATCCAGTTCCACCCCGTCGGTCTCATAGTTTGTGAGCAGTTCCTCGAAGATCGCGAAGCGCTCCTGACGAACCTCCGCATGGAGGAAGTTGAAACGGGCGGGTCCGAAGAAACGTCCGAGATGTCGCGCTTCCGGGTGTTCGTCGTTGCCCACTTCGAACTGCGGGTTGTCGAAAACGAAATCGGACTTCCTTCCGTAGCCGATATCCTTTTTGCGATTTCCCCCGACGATGCACACTGTGCCACTGGGGATGAACCAGATTCCTTTCTCGTGGCAGCGCTCTGCCAGAATTCTCATCGGGTCGTGGCCGTCGGCGACGAGTTGTTGGAGATTTCGCGAGGCGCGGTAGAAGATCGGGTGATCCCATTGTTTCACATTGTCCCCCCACTTTTGGGCGACCTGACTGCCGTATTGAACAATGCCACCCTCGAGTCCCGCGGAATAGAGGAGTGTGTCCACGCCGCTGTTGACCAGTTGATCAACAGCGTAGGTCAAGTCCCCGGACTCGAGCGGAGGTGCGAATTGATAAAGGCCGGAGAAATGCCGGCCGTCGTCGTAATAGAAGACCCGCGGTTCGTTTGAGCTACCATGTCGTCGGACGGGCTTGGTGTCCGTTTTTGCGCCGACCGTGCCCAGGGCCACAACGGGAGTTGCCCCACCCAGAGTCTGCAAGAAGTGTCTGCGTTTCATATTATTCTGTCTCTCTCTTTGCTCAATACTCGATTGGGTGATCATCAAAGTGACGATGGAGGCGGTACTGTATCGAACAATCCACATCGGCCAATGTAAAGGCCATGTCCACTTCCGGGTCCTTGCGGAGCAGTGTCACCGTCACGACGTTCACTCCACGCCGGGGATAGTGTTCAGGCGGAAGCAGGAACTGGTAGATCTGGCTGCCCTGGTAGGCCACGCCTTCGCGCAGGAAGCGGTAGTTCAGGTCGGTGATCTCGAGAATCGACTCGGGGAGGGGCTGGCCGTTGAGTTCGATTCGTACATCGTTGAGAGACGGTTCGAGATTTCCCAGGCGAAGGCGCAACTTCACCGACTTGAGCCGGTCCAGGCGGTGCCAGTGATGCAGGTCGTCGGCAACTCGAAGCGGCATCTCCTGTGGTTGACCTTCCTCGAGGATCTTTGGAACCAGGGGCTCCACTCCGGGCAAGCCGGATCCGAAAGAAGGCTCGCTCGTCGGTTGGTTTCGGACATGATAGATCTTGTCAGCCGTCGCGAGCAAGTCCGGAGATGCGAGTGGGCGGAGTGCCTCATACATGTCGCCCAAAAAGGCCATTTCCTGCGTTCGTGGAAACTCGTTCAGTCCGAAGCCGTCGGCGCCCTGCTGGTACGCATTTGCAGCAGCAGCCCAGATCATTTTTTCGTTTGGCTTACTGTTCAATTTCCGTCCCAGAGTCGAACCGGTGGTCGCCAGTACCCGGCAGGGCGTACCGCGCGCCAGGGAGACGGCCATCGAAAGCGATAGGTCCTGGTCGAGTGCCTCGGGATCGTTGGATGTGCAGATCAACACATCCACGAGCCCCTCGGAAATCCACGTGGCAACGTCGAACCCCACTGCTTTCCAGGTTGCCGGATTGCTGGGAACACGAAAGAAGATCCGCTTGCGTCGGTTTTGGTCCTCTTCCGCCTTCAAGGCAATCTTCTTGAGATCTCGGAGCCACTGTGTAAGGAGTACCGCACACTCGTTGACTTGGTTGTATCTGCAGAGAGGTAGCACCTCGGTGAGCACCTCTACACCGTCAGTCTCATAGCGAGAGAGAAGTTCTTCGAGGACTCGCAGCCGCTCCTCGCGCACCTGTGAATACATAAAATTCAAACGAACGGGCGAGAGGTTCTTGGCGCGAGGGTCGGGATCGTCTCCAACACGGAACCGGCTGTTGCTCAACACGAAATCAGAAGTGCGTCCGATTCCTCGTGAGGACTCGGTCGTTCCGGATCCAATGTTGAGGTGGGCACTGGCGATGAAGAACATGCCTTCTTCGTGACAGCGATCGCAGAAGATTTGGGGAAGATCCCAGCCTTCGGCGATCATCTGACGCACGTGGCGGCCGTCACGGTAGTTGACCGGATGGGTCCACTTTTTCACGTTCGTGCCGTGCCTCTGCCCGACGCGGGTGTCGAAAAGGCACATGCCACCCCTGGGAGCCAATTGGAAGATGAGCGTGTCCACCGCCGTTCCCACGAGAAGGTCGATCGTCTTGGTGAGATCCTCGCGGACCAACGGTGGCGCGATCCCGGAAAGGTAATGGAAATCCTCGCGTACGAAGACGGTGGGATCAGCTGTATCCACAGCCGCTCGTTTGCGATCGGTACCCAGAGCTACACGGGATGAAATCAGCGAAGTCGGTGTGGCGGCGCTCATCAGCTGGACAAATGTTCTGCGCTTCATGGTGACTCCTCTCGGTCTACTCAATACTGAAAAGACGAACCGCGTTGTTTCAGGAAATATACGCGACAGCATCGCCGCTCAAATGCTCGGATTCGCGCGGGGCAAATCACGTGCGCGTGTGAAATGCCGCTTTTCTGGGATCCAAGGGGCCTTCAATCTTCCTGAAATTGACGCAGTCTGTCAACGATCTGGACGCTTCTAGATGTAATTGGTTGGCAAGGTGCGCACCGGGGAGTTGTCATACTAAATCAGCAGGTCCCACTAAAACTCGTAACCTTGTGGCCATAATTCGCGCGTGTTATCTTGATTGGCGCTGTTAGAATCGTGACTGTGCCGTAACGTTAGCACCCCAAACGGGCTCTTCCTTTACTCTCGCACTGTTTTGATAACAAGAAAAGTAAACTGACCAGAGAGCCGGATTGACCATGTCTCAACCTATCAAATATGGCATGTTCATCATGCCTTTTCACCCGTCAGAAAAACCACTGGTGCAGTGTTATGACGAGGACCTTGAGCTTATCGTACGGTGTGATGAACTCGGCTTTCATGAGTTCTGGATCGGCGAGCACCACTCGGTCTTACGGGAACCGATTCCGTTGCCCGAAGCCTTTATTGCGCGGGCCCTGCCGGAAACCAAGAACATACGCATGGGGGCGGCACCAGTTTGCTTGAACCAGACAATCCCGCGTCTGTGGCAACTCGTCTTGGATTTTTGGATCATCTCAGCAAGGGCCGTTTAAATTTGTGCTTTGGACCAGGCAGCACCGCATCCGACACGGAACTGTTTGGCTTGGATTCCAAGGCGGCAGCCGAAATGACCCGTGAAGCGATCGAGATGATCCTTACGATGTGGACCAGTGACCCACCCTACGATATTCAGGGAAAGCATTGGCATATTCGTATGACGCAGCAGTTTGACGAAGAGATTGGTTTTGGATACATCCATAAGCCTTACCAGAAACCTTATCCTCCAATCGCGATGCCCGCGATGTCACCTAACTCCAGCAGTATGAAGACTGCCGGCAGGTATGGCTTTCGCCCCTTCGCGGCTGCCCTGTCGCCGACAAACGTGGTGGGTAATTTCTGGGACACCTACAAAGATGCGGCGCTGGCAGCCGGACGGGTGCCCGACCGCGCTGATTTCAAAATCTGTCGTGCTATTTATCTGTCTGATACCACGAAAGAAGCTCGCGAGCGAGCGAGTCAGAATTCACTAGGCGAGAACTTTGAGTACATCGCCAAGGTACTCGATCGAGGCCTGGGACGCGACATCTACAAGCGAGACCGTTCCATGAGCGATTCCGAGATAGACATGGACTACTTCATGAAAGAGCTCATCATCGCCGGCGATGTGGACGAAGTGTTGCGCCGCCTTTTAGAAATGATGGAAGAAACGGGGCCGTTCGGGACCCTGGTCATGATGGGATACGATTGGGACGACAAGCAGAGCTGGATCCATTGCCTGGAACTGTTTGCCAAAGAACTGATGCCGGCGTTGAACAAAGCCGTTGGAGCATCCAACACTTGAATCATCCGGTCTCAAGTCATTGCTTGATACCACCAGGCAGGCCCTTGGCGAACCGCTACAGTCGGATGACCGGCTATTTCCAAATTTTCCGGCAGCGCCTGACCACCGTGATCACACCCACATTGCACCACCTGTTTCGGCTCCCCTGGCGGTGAGGGTTGCCCGCCGGACGGACGCCACTCACGTCGTCTAGTGCGATTTGGCGATAGAAATACAAATCGGTCGGCGCCGAGTAGAGACGGCCAGTCGCTTTCCATTGCAAGGCGCGTAGAAAGTGCGCAGTCCGTGAGAAAGATGGGCAGGGGGCAAAAGTGATTTTCATGACAACCGGTCTCTATGATTCAGGATTCGCTGGCAGGAAATCGAACGAATAAAGTTTTGCGTTGGTCAGTCGAAACCGGATGCGAATGTGCTCCCCCCTGATCGCTCGTAGAGTTTCTGCAGTTCCAGGGCCCCAATTCACTTGTGCCCTCAGTTCATTGACACGCAATGGACGGCAGTCGTCAAACTTCAATCCGGGGTAAACTTTGCCCGTATCGGCGTCCACGATCTCGACATAAAGTGTTCCCTCTGTGGCGTCGACGTTCACACGAAGCTGCGCAGGCGGGTGGTTGACCTGAAAAGGTGCCGTCGTCAGCGTCGCCTCGGCGTCGGAAGCCGGAGCGCGGGCAACGTAGCGATCAAGCGGTATCGTAACGAGCCCGATTTGTCGCTCGGAAAAACGATTCATCTTGTGGCCTTGCTTGTACCCGCCATAGTAGAGCGACACCTGGTCGCCAACGACGAGTTGTTCATCGATCCAGGCGTGAGCGTGGTCCCAGGTCTCAGGGCTGGGATCGGGACCGAAAAAGATCGTTGGGTCTCGAACCCAACTGCGGCCGTCACGACTCCAGGCAAGTGTCGTCCAGCCCATGCCGTAGCTGTTTTCTTCGGTTTCCGTTGCACGAAGATCGTCACGTAGCACTTTGACCATGCCAATTCGAAGCGGCCCGCGGGTCAAGAAACCCTGCAGGCCGTAGAACTGCGTGTCGCCGTCATCCAAGGAGTCGTCGGCCCGCAACACATACCAGGGTCGTTCCCAGTTCAGCAGATCGGTGCTGACGCTTTGCATTGTCGTGCGTCGGCGTCCGCGAAAGTCAGGGTGACTTGTGATTGTCGAGACAATTGCGACAAATTGGTTGCGCAAAGGGTCCCATGAGATATTGTTGATGTCGTGGTCGTGTTCCAGTACCGCACGATCGCCAAGTTGTCGAAACGTGATTCCATCAGCAGAGACGGCAAGAGAGAGCCCGTCGCGGTAGTAACTGTAAATATATCGCTTGGAAGGGTCTGGGCAGTTGGGCCCGCGATCGATAACTTCCGAACCGAACTCAAGACTTCCCGGGTCTTTGAGGATTTGCGTTGGTCGGTCCCAATCGACACCGTTGCTCGACTCAAGGTAAGCCAGGTGGGTACGGTTCGGGACACGGTCTTCGCGCCAGACACCATACCACATCCGAAAGCGGCCAGTTTCAGGGCTTCGCGAGACAGTGAAATAGGGTTGAAAACACCGGTCCTCTTCACCCCGTACGATCGGATTGCCGATATGGGGGTCGCGGATTGGCTGCCGAACCACTCGCTTGAGATTCTCGCTCGACTCAATAAGAGCGTCATCAATCAGCAAATGGGGCCCCGGATGGGTTGGTATCGGTCGCGTTGGGCGAAGTTTTTCCCGTTGCGCAGAATCACCGGGCAAATAGATGATGGATCGGTCTTCACGTTCCAGTCCCTGTGCAGAGGCGACTCCGCACACGCTCCAAAGAATCGCCATAACAAGAACCCTCAGGGATCGTCGATACGATCTTCCGATGGATAACCGGCTGGCAGATATTCTGCGCAATCTGCCTGGCCAACAGAGACGACCTCTTCTGATGGCTGCCGGGGCAAAGACCCCGCTGCTGCCAAGAGAAGGGCACGAAGATCTCGTGCGGACAACCGGTTCACTGGACACGGGCGAATCCGAAGTGGGCTTCACTGCAGCGGAGAAACTCGCGGGTGTCCGTGTTCTTCTTGTCACAAATCTGCAGACCGTTGCTGCGTTCTTCTGCGCGGGAAAACAGCTTGCCCGTGGGACGTTGTATGGGCAGTCGGGTACCTTGAAGAGCCGATTGTTTTTCGTGTAACACGAGCTGGTGACGGGATTGAATTTCAAAATCACCTCCCTGGTATTTCTTGCGGTGATGAGTTCTGGTGCCCTCCGCACACTTCTCAAAGGCCGGCCGAAGGCACATATCGTTACTAACTCAGCGTGACCCAGTTACCACGTCTATTCTTATCCGAGGGTGCCATCATGGCCAGTGTTCGCATCTGAACGGCTTGGTGCATGTGTCCGCGGATCAATCGATTGTTCTTGGCGCAACGTTCACAAATCGCCCGCTTCCGGGTGGTGAACCGGGAAGCTATTCGATGTGCACATCGCTTATTCTAACCAACCGCTTCATGAACAAATTTACGTAAATAACAGCAAAGCGAAAGTCACGATCTGTACGACGATCCGTTAGCCATCGGTGGTCAAAACCAAGCACGTGCAACATCGTTATGTGAAGGTCATGTACATGAACAGGCTTTTCGTCAGCGCGGAACCCGAAGTCGTCGGTCGAGCCTTTTTCGTTTCTGGTGATCTCACTACTATCGTAGCGTCGGCATATCGTCGGTCTCAATTCGATCCCTGCAACGCGACCCAGGCACGATTTTGATAACTGCACTTGCAACCGGCCGAGGCATCGGGCACGAGCACCAATCCACCAACGGGAAGGACGTTGATCCAACAACCGGGACGGATGCCACCAAAGTTCTCCGTGCCAGCGTCGCGTGTGATATCGAGATAACCGAATGTTCCGGAGCGGAACATGAGCAAATTCTTGGAAGCGGATAACTGGCCGCAGCCGTACGATTTTTCCAGCTCTAACGGTTTCGCTTCACCAGTCAACAGATCGATCGTCGAGGGCCAGGCGATGATCGTCCGATTATTGATCAAAGGACGTGTACTATAATTCGCTTCGTTGTCCCACAACCGTTCGCCGGTGCTGGCGCGGAAAGCTGTCATTTGGCCGCCAATCTCCGACGGTAGCCGAAATCGAGTTGGTTGGTAACACATCAGCAGCACATCGTGTTTGGCGCTGAAGACGACGGTCGTGCCGTAGATACCATCAATCGCGTGCCACAATTGCCGGCCCGTTTTCGCATCCAACGCGATCAACTTGCCCGAGCGGTGGCCCACTGGCGACTCCTTCGGTTTTTGGCCACGACGGGCTGGGGCTCGCGATAGCAGATCGTCCCGGGCCAGCTCCCGATCGATCACAAACAGTTTGCCTTGGCCGATCGCGATCGTGTTGTTGCGAAACGATTCTCTCGCCTCACTTTTCCAGAGAAGTTGGCCGGACTCGACATCCATCGCGAAAATAACCGTCGATTCGGAATGCAGCCTTTTCATGTGAGCATCCGCGCGGACGTAACCATGCCGGACAACGTGTTTCGTGTTTGAGAGAGAACCGAACAGGATACCGTCCTCACACGCGACATATCCCCAAGAGCGTGGCTTGTTGTCTTTCTGCAGCGGCGCCGTGTACGTCTGTTTCACCTTTCCGGTCGCAGCATGAAGCCGGTAGCAGCGATCTTTGTTGCGGAGAAAAACACTATCACCGGCGAGGCACATGTTGCCGCCGGCAACAGCTGTGCCAGCGAGATGATCCGCGTTGTAAGCGTCAAGAAGACCCTCTTGCTCGAAGTGCCACAGTGAGTGCCCGTTGTAGGCATCAACGGCCCGTAGACCGTCAAGTCCTTGGGCGAACAGCTGGCCATCGTGAAACAACGGCGAAGGGCCACGGCCGTGCCGTTGTGGAAGTTCGAGATCAACATCTCGGTACCAGAGCGTCGTGAGCGGGCCTCGGATGTCATCCGTCGAACAGAGAGTGTTCGCTGCGTTTGAATAAAGATGCGTCCACTGACCGGCACCTTCAAGCGGCCCCCGCGTCGTTATTTTCATCGAATCAAGCGGGCCTATACATGCGACACCGCCATACGGACGTTGCAGACGAAACAATTCGGCCGAATCGATGACTTGCGATCCAGCGTCAAGTGACCGTGCCGACACGACGAGATTCGCGAAATATTTCGGGTAGCTCGTCTGCGACAAACTGCCGTGATGAACGGTGACACGACTGCCGTACATACCAGTCGCGTCAAGATGCCTCCGTGCCGTCACAACGTTTTCTTCATCGGGGTCGATGGCAACGATCTGCAACTGAGTTTGTTTAGCCAGTTCGTATGCCAGCGCCCCATCGCCACAGCCGAGATCCACGCAGAGTCCTTTAGTGATACCGGTGCGTTTAATGATTTCCGCGGCAGCCTTCGCGAATACCATGTTCGTGCCGTATGGGCGATCTTCCAGTTTCGCGCGATGACTGGCCGGTGCAGTTGGAGCGACAACCGCGTAACAGTGAATCACGCCACTTGCCGTGCTGACGTAAAGCCGACCGTTGGCTGCCGCGAGGCCGTGAACAACATCGTCGACACTGTCCGACCATAGGACTTGTTTCGATTTGATGTCGACAGCGGCCATCCGATTGTCGCTGCTGGTCACGATCGTGTCCCCGGCGACAATCAGCGCGCCTCCGGACGGAACGTCTTGAAGCTGCCAGAGGACTTCATGACCAAGCACCTTGATCGGATTTCCTTTTCGGTCCGTCGCGTCCTTCATGATCAGCTTCAGGGCGCGCAATTGATTGCGTGAACCATGTACGATACCGTCGGAAAAATCGGCAACTATTCCGGCGATTGGTTCGGAAAGCAGCGCGCCGCTGTCTGTTTGGTAAGCGTAGCCTCCGTTGTAAAGCACCGTCCCATCGAGCATCGCAACCGTGCCGCCGCGATGGCTGTTTTCCTGTAAACGGTAATACTCGAATTCTCCACTTGCCCTCTTGAAAGCGGCGGGCACGGCGCGTCCGGTGGGGACGAATAACCGCTGGTCATTGGCCAACAGATATCCTTGGGCCGAGACACCACTCTTGGCGTTGGCGCCGCCGTGTGGCTGAGGCATGGTGATGCCGCCGGAATTGTCGTTCGTCCAGATCACCTGGCCCGTGTCCGGATTCATGGCGTAAATGAAGATCTGTTCCGACTGCCAGATGCCGGCGCCCCAGTAAAGAATCCCGTCGTGGATTACCGGTCCACCGCGCGCCGGCCATCGCGAAACGATGTGATTGTTGCCTAGCACACGATCATCGCCGGGGCCACCGCGCCAGCGTTCGATCAGCGTTCCCTCGTCGGCATCGAGGCAATAAAGATAACCGTCATCACTGACAGCAAAGACGCGCTTCTTCCAAACAAGCGGAGCGAATCGAACAGGGCCATCCGTGAAAAAAGTCCATTTCAAATCGCCCGTAGCTGCATCCAGTGCGTAGAGTTTGCAGTCCACTGAACTGCCGAAGTAAACCGTATCATGTGCGACCACCACATGATTCGCGTGGTCGAAACTCATCCGCTCATCACGGGGCCAGGCTGGTTGCGGGCGATGAGTTGGGCGCCACGACCATCGTCGCGCCATTTGTCCCGGGAGAATGTCGGTCGTATAGCCACTACGGCTCGCATCGGCTCGCCACGTGGTCCAATCGGCAGCCCGCGAGGATCCAACACAGCATATTGACACGACAAAAAGTGCGATTATTTTTTGCATGGTCCATCCTCCACGTTGCATCGGCAAGAGCACGATTAATGACCTTTGGTCTTACGCTAATTGTAACAGGCTGGAGTGTGAAGTGAACATCGTACTCCCAACCTCGTGACGATGGTTTCACGCCACACGGGGAGTCTGATCCCTCCGTCATGGTAATGCTGTCCGCAATAAGTCACTCCGTTGATGCCGTGCCTGAGACTTTGGCGAAGTGCCTAAATGAACGTGTTTACTAACAAAACACACGCTCCCGTCACAAAAGGGTGGCTGGACTTCGCCGACATGAGACTGCGCGATATGTACATCGACGGCAACTTGAGACTGGTGGAACAGAAGGACGATAATGGGAACAACGAATTTTACAGGATAGCCCCTCTAACCACACTGCTTGCCGTCAATCCGACCGACGGAGTTGATTGAGAATTATTGGAAGGGAAGGCGCACCGCACTTTGTGGATTAACAGCACAGGTCAGGGTCAGGCGCCTTCTCTGGACCGAAGCATCATTATCGGCCACCGCTGTACCAATGCCGGGGACTGCTAGGTCCTGTCCAACATTAAGGATGCCAACATGATTTCAATGCGTTGCCAATATGAGATCGTCGGTTGCTGTCCCGATCAACAGTCCTGAATTTCTTCCAGAGCGTTTTGCCGATAGCCGACGGTCGTGAACCACTGGGAAATTCGGACATGATCGATGGAGTCCCTTTGTCAAAGAGAAACAATCTTGCTGACAATCCAAATCGCTAACAGGGGAAGTGCGAGAACCGCAGTTGCTGCAATCAATCCTTCGCGACCGGCCCAGTGCACCGGAAATTCCACGAAACCACGGAAGCTTTTGGAAAAGAGTTGGCCACCGACGACGATATTCCAACGCATTGAAAATACCTGTACCAGGACTAGGACTGAACTCAGTCCGCTGAGGCGGGTCATCATTCGAGGACACGTTCTGGCATGCAACGACGGCAAAAGAAGGAATAGGGGCACGACAGATCCGATCACTACTTGCACCAGACCGTACGAAACCGCTAAATGTTTTGTCAGCAAAGCCGAGACTACGTGCCATTCACCGCCAGCCTCGTAGGCCATTTGTAATAATTCCAGACCTTCCAGACTTACTGTCAATAAAAGAAATATCCAAAGATACCGTGACAACTCACGTACGCAATCTGCATCAGGGCTTTCTCCTCGCCACCAGGAGATGAAAAGGTGCAACACGACGAGGGCAGCACTACCCGACAGGATTGCTGAGAGCAGAAAGATTACCGGCATCAGTGATGTGGACCACCAGGGATTCGCCTTGATGGAACCAAACATGAATCCGACGTAACCCGTGAGTACACAGGCGATAGGAATGCCGATAATGGCCAGCACTCGGATGAGCCACTGATCCACCGCACGCGCACGAGGGGTGATTTCTGTCACGCCTAACGCCATGATCCGATAAAACGATCTACTCATCCCCCTGCGGCAGTTTGCCTGTTCGACAATTGATTCGCGATAGACAAGCCAGACTTCCGTGATCAGTACCAGCATGTATGTACCGTAGATAAAACCAAATCCTGCGATTGCCGAAGTGACACTGGGTGTGATCATCACTTGGAAGCACCGTTCAGGATGTTTCAGGTGGAGGAGTAACGGCACTGCAGCAAAAGCGCCAAAACACAACGACGTAACCAACGCCAGACGTGACACGGGCTTCAGTGTGTCGCGATGAAACACGTGGTAAAGACTCGCAACGACAAACGTACCGCCGACCACGCCTGTGATGTAAGGGTAGAGCACAATCATGATGCTCCACGGCGGATGTGCATCGTTAGGAAATATGAAAGACGGTCCGTTCATCAAGTTACCTCTCCGAAAAGTCCAACATAACGGAGCTTTGGATGCGTGCCGAGATGCTCTTTGAGGACGCTTGTGGGGATCGTGGCAAGTCGCTTGCTAATCTCACTCTCCGGATCGTCGAGTCGCCCAAAGACACGCGCCCCCATTGGACAGGCTTCGACGCACGCAGGCA
>PBTE01000130.1 GCA_002726515.1 Planctomycetaceae bacterium
CAATGAACAAGTTTCGTCAATGTTCATTGTCATCGACAAGCATCTAGTGCGTAGAAAGCGACCTCTGGCGGGGTGTTAGCCGAGCATCTGGTCCCAGTTTTGGTCTTTTTGATAACGTGTGCGGGTGGTTCGGCAGACACGTCGGGGCTGGGCAGAAATGGGTCAGGAAGTCCGTCTTTCGTGTTCACAGCTTGAAAAGTTCTGATTGGATCCCCTTGCTACCGGAAGGATAAGGTGAAGATTGTGTCCACTATCGAGTATGTTTAGCTGTTCTTAATGAATAAGCCGGTGTGTCGCTTGTTGACGCGAGCGACGCACCGGCCTGTCTTGTTGTTTCTATTCCTTAAGCCACGAGCGCAGTTGCGCCGAACTGGGAAACCTATCGCTTCCGACAAACTCTTTTTTTCTTGGTGGCAGTCTTCTTGGTCGACCGTTTGGCGGTCTTTTTCCTGGCTACCGAGCTTTTCGTCGCCTTCTTCTTGGCTGATGGTTTGGCCTTCTTGGCAGGCTTTTTCTTCGCTGTGGCCTTCTTCTTTGTGGACCGCTTGGCGGTTTTCTTACTGGCAGGCTTTTTCTTTGTCACGGTTTTTTTCTTGGTCGACCGCTTGGCCTTTGTCGCAGGCCGTTTCGTGGCCGTCTTCTTTTTCGTTGCCATCTATGAGGCTCCTGAAGGATCGGGGCCCATTGCAAAAACACAGCCGTTTCCTCTGGGGCACCCATTCAAAGGAAGCTGGGAGACATAAATACAAGGTCGCTGATTGATGTTGGCCAAATGCAATCGGCCGAACTGAACTAGCTGCACGACCCCACCAGTGTGGCGTATTGGAACATTATTGTTAACTTTTGGTCAATAGAATTTTCAAAATAGTTCCGTCCGAAGGCGAACCCTAGTATAACTTCTCTTATGAATGGTTTACCCACTTCACTGCAAGACCTCTTTGACTTTACGGAACTTGATGCTGCGGAGCGCGCCGAATGTCTTCGGCGTACCGCTTGGGTCCTGGAGGCAACGGACGATGAACTGTACGAACTTCTGCAAGGTTTGCTCGAATTGGGGCCGCTTTCAGTGGATGCTCCCGAAGAGCAACTCCTCGAAACGCTGCTTGCTAAGATGGTACGAAGGTTTGCTAGTGCATTGTCCTTGGGTCACACCGACTCCAAAAACAATTTCGGCGTTCAATTCGTCGCTCTCTACCGGAAGCTTGGGAAGAAAAGTAATGTGCGTCATTATCTTCTCGTTGCCCTGGTGCAGGAGTTGTCCTATGAGCATTTGAGGCAATTCTCCGAATTGGTGTCGACCGATCCGCCCCACTTGTCGACACAGGCAGCTGCTCCCTTTTTTCCGTTGTTTCGCACGCGGGATTTTGATGTAACTGCTTTATTTCCAGCTCTTTTCGATGGTCTGGCGCACGTGCAGGTGGCCACTCCGATTCTTGATTTGGCAAATTATGTAACCCATTCTGAAATGGTAACCCGGCATCCTGCCAGCGATCTCAACGAGTTTCTCATTGAATTGTTGGGGAGTGTTACTGGGCGATTAGGTAGCCTGGAAAGTTTGTCAGCCTCAGACGCAGCAAGTTGGGATAAGACTCGTGATCAAGTGAATGATGGTGTTGCGCTGGCCGTGTCGCTTTGCGATGCCCTGGGGCTGATTGGTGATTCGGCCGCTGTTGGGAAGCTTTTTCAGGCCCTGGAACTGGGCCATCGGCGTGTCTGCACTGAAGCAGCTGCAGCCTTGGTGCGGCTGGGAGAAGAAATTGGTAAAAAAACGCTTACTTCGCTCGTCACCGAGCCGGTCGCCCGATTGCGCGTACTGTCTTATGCGGAGGAATTACGATTCCTGGATGAACTTGAGGAAAAATTTAAATCGGCCGAGGCCCGTGCCGAAGCTGAATTGGCTTGTTGTTTGGCCGAGTCGACCCATTTTGGATTGGCACCCAGTCGTATCGAAGCGGTACATCAACAAACTCAATATTGGCCGGGCTACGATGAACCGGTCGAATGCTTCCTGTTCCGTTACACCTACGAATTTCCCAACGGCAGTTTCAGCAACATCGGGATTTCTGGCCCCTTCGTCCATTCACTCACTTGCAGTCTCGAAGATCTTCCTCCCGACGATATCTACAGTGCCTATGCAGGATGGCAAGCAGAACATGAAGAGATTTTCGAACTGGAGATCGATCGATTGGATGACAGGCAAAGATCCGATGTGAAGTTCTTAGAACAGAAGTTAGGCGTGGAAGGCTTCAAGGATATTGAACCCGTGGCGTTAGGATATTTCTTTGGGGAGATCGCTCTGCTCGCAACTGCTGGGCGTCAAGAAATCATTGGTAGTGCGATTGCTGATATGCAGGAAATTTTCTGGTATCCCGCAGTGGCGGGCCCACGACCCATTCGACCGGAAGACGCATATTCAATCTACAAAGGGCGCAAGTTGCTACAGCAATTCAATCCATGATTCAGGCAACTGTCCGAGCATGGATTCTGGCCCACTGAGTGACGGACCGGATGGCGATCTGCAGGAGTCGCTCGTTGGAGAACCTTTCGAGGTTTTCTGGCGGTCGCTCGAGATTTCCTCCTCTCTGTTTCAAGCCCTCACCAGGCGCATCAGAGTCATCTGGAGGGCACTCATTTTGATCGCATGTTTTTCAACGCAAGTGATTGGATTTCTCCTTGACGATTCAACCGGATTCAAGGGATCTCGACTTGACGTCCCGTGTCACACAACACCGTCAAGGTCAGAACGGAGAGTCGTTAGAAGGCTCGAGCAGATTGCCCGATACGTGGAATCCGGTTCCCGCACATCGCGGGTGAAGTGCAAGCGGTCTAGCGGGGGTGCGGAAAACGGAACATCGATTGGATCCATTCTATTTGTTCGAAGTTGGCTCGTTCTGAGTCGGCGTCTGCAGTTTGATGACTCACAACACGACTCTCTCAGCAGGGCTATCTCAAGCAGGTGCTCCAAGGTACTATAACGGTCGGGTATTCAGGAAACGCCCCTAATAGCGAGCGTTTTGTTGTCGATTGCGATGGACGGACTCTTGATGTGTTTCAGAGAGTTGGCACCCGTAAACTCTCCAATAGCTTGAGAATTAGCAGGAAATTTACCTCATGTTTGAACAAGTGGAAGTGGCTTCACCTGATCCGATCATCGGCTTAACGGAAGCTTTTAAGAATGATTCGCATCCAGAAAAAATCAACCTCGGCGTGGGTGTCTACAAAGACCAATCCGGCTCGACGCCGATTCTTGAATGCGTCAAAGAAGCTGAGCGAACCTTGTTGTCGCAAGAGACAACGAAATCTTATCTGGCAATCGACGGCAGTCCTGATTACGGCCGTTATGTGCGGGAACTTTTTTGGGGGGCAGGTCATCCTCTGGCTGGTGACCCTCGAGTCAGCGTCGTGCAAACTCCTGGTGGAACCGGCGCACTGCGGGTTGCCGGAAATTTTTTGCACAAGATTTTTCCACACAAAAAGATTTGGATAAGCAACCCTACTTGGGCGAATCACTCCAACGTGTTTCAGGCGGCGGGCGTGGATACCGAAAATTATCCCTACTTTGACCCGGCGAAAAATATTTTGGATTTCGACGCGACTTTACGGCAACTGGAATCGATTCCGCCCGGCGACGCGGTCCTGCTGCATGCGTGCTGTCATAATCCGACGGGTGTCGACCCGGATAGAGACCAATGGCAACGCATCGGAGAAGTCCTGGTCGAGCGAGAACTTCTGCCGCTAGTTGATTTCGCCTATCATGGATTCGGAGATGGTCTTGAAGAGGATGCCGCCGGTTTGCGAATTTTGAGCGACGTGGTACCCGAAATGTTGATCTGCAGTTCATTTTCCAAGAACTTTGGCCTTTATCGGGAAAGAGTGGGTGCCCTGACAATTGTAGCGACCAATGCGAAAGGGGCAGCAAGTGCGTTAAGTCAGGTCAAGGCCACTGTTCGGGCCAACTATTCGAATCCACCGGCTCACGGGGCGGCAATCGTCAACACGGTTTTGTCGTCAAAGGAATTGCGGTCGCAATGGGAGCAGGAACTGGCAGGAATGCGAAAACGGATCAACGAGATGCGACGTCAATTTGTAGAGACGATGCAGGCCAAAGGTGCAAATCGCGACTTCTCTTTCATTCAAGCACAGCGAGGTATGTTTTCATTCTCCGGCCTGACCCCCGCGCAAGTGGACCAATTGCGCGAAAAATATTCGATCTACATTGTGCGCAGCGGACGCATCAATGTTGCTGGTATCACACCCCAGAATCTGGGTCGATTGTGTGATGCCATTGTTTCCGTCTTGACCTAAATCCTTATCCGGAAGTACAAACTGGTTTCTCTCCGGTGAGATGACACGGCGTCAGAGGAATAATTCTTTCTGTTGAAATATGGAATTCGAGTTCTTGTCGTGTCCTTCAGGTGGATTCGGATTTCGATCCCAGATGGGAGAACGTGGATGTGAACATTCTGGTGGCCACTAGCGAAGTCGTGCCTTTCTCAAAAACAGGTGGTTTAGCAGATGTCTGTGGGACGTTACCTCGAGAACTCGCCCGGCTCGGACATCAGGTTGCAGTCGTAGCCCCCGCCTATCGGCAGAGCATCGAATGTGGACAGTCCAACAAAAGTTTGCATGTCGATTTGGACATCACTATCGGCCAAAAACAAGTTCGAGGAGGAATTCTTAGAAGCCAGTTGCCCGAGTCCGACGTACCTGTTTATCTCATTGAACAAGATGACTATTACGATCGTCCTCAACTGTATCGCGACGGCAACGATGACTACAAAGATAATTGCGAGCGGTTTATTTTTTTCTGCCGGTCCGTTCTCGAATTGGTTCGCTTGCTCGAATTGGACGTCGATGTTTTACACTGTAATGATTGGCAGACTGGGCTGATTCCTGCCTACCTAAAAACCGAATACGCCGACACGCCCGGGTTCGACAGCATGGCCTCGGTCATGACCATTCATAACATGGCTTACCAGGGCCAGTTCTGGCATTGGGATATGCTGCTGACAGGTTTGGATTGGAAGTATTTCAATTGGAACCAGATGGAATTTTTCGGCAAATTGAATCTGTTGAAAACGGGACTGGTGTTTTCTGATGCGATCAACACCGTGAGTCCGAGGTACGCGTTGGAAATCCAGTCCGCACCCATGGGCTGTGGCTTGGAAGGAGTCTTGGCTCATCGTAGCAATCTTGTTCGGGGAATTCTCAACGGTGCTGATTACTCCGTGTGGGATCCTGCCATCGACAGCCACATTGCACTCAACTACACCTCCGACAACTGGTATGCCGGGAAACAAGCGTGCAAGCAGGATTTGGGGCAGGCGACGGGACTTCCCGTCTCGCCTGAGATTCCTCTGGTAGGCGTGGTCGGTCGCCTGGTCGAGCAGAAGGGGGTCGATCTTATCGGTGAAGTACTCAAAAAGCGTTTGACGGATTCGCATGTTCAGTGGGTCATTTTGGGAAGGGGCGATCAGAAGTACCAGGACATGTTTCTACGACTGGCTGCCGCCTATCCTGAGAAACTGTCTGTACGACTCGAGTTTTCCGATTTGTTAGCACACCAGATCGAAGCCGCTGCAGACTTGTTCCTGATGCCCAGCAAGTACGAACCCTGCGGCTTGAATCAAATCTACAGTCTCAAGTACGGAACGGTACCCTTGGTGCGAGAAACGGGTGGCTTGGCCGACACGATCGTCGACACGAATGAAAAAACTTTGGCAGCTGGAACGGCAAACGGTTTCAGTTTCCAGTCATATCAAGTGGAAAAATTGGATCAGGCCTTGGAACGCGCGCTGCAGACCTACGCCAGAAAAGAGGACTGGTCCAGGGTTGTGTTGACGGGTATGAAGCAGGACTGGTCCTGGACACGTAGCGCCAAGGAATATGTTTGGCTATATCAAGAATCCAGCGCGCGAGTGCAACAGACGGTTCACAGCGAGAGTCTAACCTGAAAGTTGGAACTGCCCGGTGAGAGACGATGGCCTCAAGAGCTGAGTCGTTCTCCGCACGGTTTTTCGCCCCTCCTCACCTGCTCGTTTTCAACGAAGGCAAAATGACGTGGAAATGTCCGACCACCTTCTGCAACCCGGATGCTCCGTTCCAGCCGTTGTTCATGACGAAGTCTTTCGTTTTATGCGGACAGCCGCTAAAAAGCAATTTTGAACACGGTCGCCTGGAACGATCCTCCTTGAACGCTCGTTATCATGCCTGAACTCCGTCAGGATCCGATTTCCCGTTGTAGGGTTATCATCGCCAAGAACCGATACGTGCGTCCTCACGAATACCACAAGGTGGCATCGCGCGTTGAGTCTATTCAATGTCCGTTTTGTGAAGGAGCGGAAAGTCAGACCCCGGGTGAGATTCTGGCCTACCGGGATCCTGAGAGTTCGCCGGATGGCAGGGGCTGGCGAGTCCGAGTGGTACCCAACAAGTTTCCAGCGCTCGAAAGCTTTGGGGATATGTCCAGGCTTGGAGAAAGTTCTGGCGACTTTACACCTGCCGTCGGTGTCCACGAAGTGATTATTGAGTCACCGAGACACATCAAGAGTTTGTCGGAACTCTCCACGCAGGAGGTGGCCGAAGTGTTTCGAGCCTATCGTGACCGTTTGTGCATGTTACGAAATGAGAATCGACTGGCGTATGGGTTGATCTTCAAAAACGTGGGTGCCGCCGCCGGGGCGTCCGTCGAACATGCTCATAGTCAGCTCATGGCAATTTCTTTCCTGCCCGCGACCGTGCAACAGAAATGGCAAGCCGCTCAGGAGTTTCATGACCAAAACAAAAGATGTGTCTTTTGCGATCTTGCAGTGCAAGAGCAAGCCCAGCGTGTCCGTCTGGTGGAAGTCTCCCGCTACTGCGTCGCCATCTGTCCATATGCCAGCCGATTTCCCTACGAAATGTGTGTGTACCCTCGATCACACCAGAGCCATTTCGAGTCGACCAGTGGTCAAGTCCTGGAGGACTTGGCAGGTCTTATGCGCCGACTACTCGCCAAGTTGGAACGCGCTACCGAGGGAATTGGTTACAATTATTTGGTCCACACGGCCCCCTTTGACACTGGGCCTGTCCCGCACTATCACTGGCATGTAGAGATTTTACCGCGTTTGTCGACCGCGGGAGGATTTGAGTGGGGTACCGGATGTTTTGTTAACACGGTTCCTCCGGAAGAAGCAGCAGAAAGGCTTGCGCAGTTGGAGATTTAGATGCAGCCGCAGATTTTTGAACAGAAAATATAGACAAAATGGGTAGGCAGTGCCGATAAGCGAAACGTTGTCGCTAGCTCGTCGAGAGTGACACGATTTCCAGCCCCGTCAGTACCAGCCCAAATGTCAAAATCATGAGTAACCACCTTCGCCTCATTTTGCTGCTCCACAACCACCAACCCATCGGGAACTTCGATGGAGTTTTTGAGCAGGCCTATCGAGACAGTTATCTGCCATTTTTAGAGACTTTTGAGCAGTACGACCGTCTCAAGCTCGCCCTGCATGTCAGTGGTCCGCTGATGGAGTGGCTTGAGCATCACCACCCTGAATATGTCGATCGTGTAGCCAGGCATGTAGCGGCTGGCCGGATCGAGATCATCGGAGGTGCTTACTATGAGCCGATTTTGACGATGATCCCGTCACGTGACCGGATCGGCCAGATCACGAAATACACCCAGTGGCTTGAGCAACGTTTGGGAGCCAACGTCAGGGGTATGTGGATTGCAGAACGGGTCTGGGAACAGGCTTTGACCGCTGATTTATCGCGTGCAGGAATCCAATACACATTTTTAGATGATTACCACTTCAAGAGCGCTGGTTTGCGCGAGGAGCAACTGTCAGGTTATTATGTCACCGAGGATGATGGAAATACGTTGGCAGTTTTTCCTGGTAGTGAAAAATTGCGATATCTTATCCCTTTTGCGGACCCGGAACAGACGGTCCAATACCTTCGGCAACTTGCAGAAACAACGTCTGATCCTGTCGTCGTTTTCGGCGACGATGGCGAGAAGTTTGGGACTTGGCCCGAAACCAAACGCCATGTATACGCTGATGGGTGGTTAACAAGGTTCTTCGATGCATTAGTCACGAATCAGGACTGGTTGCACGTAACGACTCCGGGGGAGGCGTTCTGCAACACACTCCCTGCGGGAAAAACCTATTTGCCCGAAGGCAGCTATCGTGAAATGACAGAATGGGCATTGCCGACGGAAAGAAAGCTGGACTACGAACACTTGCAGCACGAGATGGAGAAAGACCCCCGTTGGCAGCGGATTTCCGGGTTCATGCGGGGAGGCTTCTGGAGGAATTTCAAAGTAAAGTATCCCGAAGCCAATGAGATGTATGCCAGGATGATGGAGCTGAGTACTCGCCTGGATGATTCAGTCAACGAAGGGCATTCCGGTGAACTGATAGAACAAGCCCGGACCGAGTTGTATCAAGGACAGTGCAATTGCAGTTACTGGCATGGCGCTTTCGGCGGGATTTATCTTCCGCATCTGCGAAATGCGGTCTACAGCCATCTGATTGCGGCTGATAACCTGCTGGAACAAGCAACGGGGAAAAAAGAGAGTTGGGTTCACGCAGAAGCCAAAGACCTTAATTTTGACATGCGTCAAGAGTTGCGTTTGGCGAATGACCAGTTGGTTGCTTATCTTGCTCCAGCTATGGGCGGACAACTTTACGAGTTCGATGTGAGGAATGTCCGTCATAACTTGGCGGCTGCACTTACCCGTCGCCCTGAGTCGTACCACGAAAGGGTACAGCGAGGTACTGCAGAGCAGGAGGAGGAAACGTCGAGTATCCACGACCGTGTAGTCTTCAAGCACGAAGGGCTCGACCAGAGGTTGCAGTACGACCCCAACTCTCGCAAGAGTTTATTGGACCATTTTTATGATCACAACGTCACTCTGGAAGAAATTGCCGACGGCTTGGCCGTGGAACGGGGTGACTTTGTCGAGTCTGCTTATGATGCCCGTTTGCGCCGCAATCCGGGCCGCATCCAAGCTCAGATGACACGGACGGGTCTGGCATTTAACAAAACGGTTCAGATTACCAAGGGCGTGTCTTTACAAGCAGGCGGTTCCAGTCTGGAAATTGTTTATCTGCTGGAGGGTTTGCCTACGGACCATGATTTACACTTCGGCGTCGAGTTCAATTTTGCCGGCCTTCCGGCCGGAGCCGAAGACCGGTATTTCTATTCCGGTGATGGAGATCGACTGGGGCAGTTACAGACCCGATTGGATCTGGAAAATGCTCTTGCAATTGGAATGGTCGACGAGTGGTTGGGAATCAATTTGAAGTTGACCACGAATCAACCGACATGCTTCTGGACGTTCCCTGTCGAAACCGTCAGCCAGTCGGAAGGGGGTTTTGAGCTTGTCCACCAATCCGTTGTTGTTTTGCCACACTGGTTTGTCCGTGGCGATCAGGACGGACGTTGGAGTGTGACCATGAGTCTCGACATTGATACTCGCGCCGCACAAACACGCACCGATTCGATGGCCGAGATCATGGCGAACTGAGCCTGGCCGTTGATCGCTCTTCAGGCCAGATACATGGTGGGTTCCCGCTGTCGTGATTCTTTCTCGGGGCGGCTCCGGAGTGGTGTGACTTGGCAGAACCGTCGATAAGCGTTGGTTCGGACTAACTACAGCGCTTGAAGAGGGCCGCGGACTACTTTACACTCGAACTTTTGGCAGGACTCCGTCGTTAATCGAATCAAGTAAAGGTTCTCTATGTCTGAATCCGCGTTGCAAGGTCCCGATTTTTCTAGAGGTGATGGATTGCTTCCTGCGATTGCACAGGATTTCGAAACTGGGGACGTTTTGATGCTGGCCTACATGAATGAAGAAAGTTATGCAGAGACTCTCCAGTCTGGTCGAGCGGTGTATTTCAGTCGCAGTCGTGGAAAACTATGGAGGAAAGGCGAGGAAAGTGGGAACGTGCAGCAGGTTCAGGAAATCTGTTTTGACTGTGACGCGGATACCATTTTGCTGAAGGTCAGGCAAGTAGGTGGCGCCGCCTGCCACGAAGGGTTTCGTAGTTGTTTTTTCCGCAAGGTGACCTCCGACGGATTTGAAGTGGTGGGCGAGCGTCTATTCGATCCACAAGAGGTCTATGGCAAGTCGAAGTGAAAGTTTAATCTGGGAGTAAGCCGAGAGGTAAGAACTCGGAATTCAGAACATGGAGAAAAAATTGCACGCTGACGCCTCATTCGTGCTGGTTGACAAGCAGGGTTTTGCGGTGCGTGAGTGATTGTCTTTCCTGTTCTTGCCGACCTCTGCCCCGGACTTGTGATCTCGGACCTCTGCATTCTGACCCCTGAACGATTCTCCCATCATGCCTCCACTGCTTAAACTCGGTATTCCTGCCGGCAGTCTTCAGGAAGCGACCAGCGAACTTTTTCGTCGTGCTGGATATAGAATCAAATTCAGTTCGCGCAGCTACTTTCCCACGATTGATGATGACGACATTGAATGCATGTTGATTCGCGCGCAGGAAATGGCACGTTACGTACAGGACGGAGTTCTTGATGCGGGACTCACTGGTCACGACTGGATTGTTGAAACGGGCGCTGATGTCCATGAAGTGACGGAGCTTGTGTTCTCAAAAGTAAGCCGGCGCCCGGTTCGTTGGGTGCTGTGTGTTCCTGATGATTCCCCGGTTCAGGAGGTAAAAGATTTACAGAATGCGCGGATTGCAACCGAGGTAGTTGGCATGACTGAACGCTTTCTAGCCGAGCACGGAGTGACTGCCAGGGTTGAATTCAGTTGGGGCGCTACGGAAGTCAAGCCACCCAAACTGGCCGACGCTATTGTTGAAGTGACTGAAACGGGAAATTCTCTGCGTGCCAACAATCTTCGTATTGTGGCCGAGGTTTTACAGAGTACGACACGCTTCATTGCCAATCACGAAGCTTACCGGAATCCGCAGAAGCGACAGAAAATTGATGACATTGCTCTTATGTTGAACGGAGCAATTGCGGCGGAAGGTAAAGTGGGGCTGATGATGAATGTACCGCGAGATCGAGTAGAACAAGTTCTGTCTTTGTTGCCGGCGCTTCAAAACCCCACCGTCACCAATTTGGCTGACGAACAATGGGTCGATGTGATCACTATTCTGGACGAAACCGTGGTCCGCAACATCATTCCGCGTCTGAAATCCGCTGGAGCTCGGGGGATTGTTGAATATCCCCTGACGAAGGTCATCGAATGATGGATCCAGCGATTGGGTCCGCCTTGTCTTTCCGATTGGCGTCTTTCACGTGCGGTGATTTGTTCGAAGGGAACTGCACTGGCCAGCTGTTGTCACACGCGTGGTGTGTCTGGATTACTTCTCCACACAGCCAAAGAGGTGATGCAGCGGAACCTCGATGGAGGTAGCTTTCCACGGGACGTGTGCGACAAGAGGAGGCACACAGTGGATCTCCAGTTCCCGACGATTGCTGCTTGTACTCAAATCGTTTGCGTCGCTTCGCACATCATTCAACACGATTCCAGCGACTTCCATTCCTTGCTTGAAGGTGCTGGCGGTAATCAGGGTCTGCAGTGTCTGGTTGATGACTCCCAATTGATTGGGGGCGACTACTAACAGAGGAAAACCGAACTCGTATGCCAGATCGGCGTTAAAATCTTCATCACTCAAGGGAGACATCAATCCCCCGGCCCCTTCGATCAGAATGAAATCGGAGTCTTCTCGCCAGAAATTTAGGCCTTCTCGTAAAAGTTGTCGGTCGACAGCCGTCCCTTCCTCGTGAGCCGCCAGATGGGGTGCCAGGGGTGCTTCAAAACACTGGGGGCAAACGTTATTCAATTCACCCGGCCGGCCAGCCGCGTTCCACAGGGCGATCGCATCTTCACTGACCAGAGAGTTGGCTTGACGGACACATCCACTGGCAACCGGTTTGTAGACACCCACACGATAACCCGCCTGAATCAGAGATTTTGTCAGCAGACTTGACACATAGGTCTTACCGACCCCCGTGTCGGTCGCGGTGACAAACAATCCCCGGCAAGTGTGCTTTATGGAGTTACAGCTCAAAGTATTCTTCCAGTGCTTCTCTCATGATGGTTGTGTCAGGAGAGATGCCTGTCCAGGTTGTAAAATCAATCGCTGCATGCCCAACCAACATTTCCAAGCCATCCAACGTTTTACAGCCACGTTGTCCAGCAGCCTTGAGCAGGTTCGTCTTGGGGGGATTGTGAATGACGTCGGCAACCACCATTTGCTCGGTGAACACCTCAAAATCGACAGGGACGTGGGCCGATTCGTCTCGCAACCCAATGGATGTTGCGTTCACCAGTAAATCCGTTTCGGGGTCCACTGCATAATCGCCGTCCCATTGCACGAGACGAGCCCGCCCGTCGAAGGTTTGATTCAGAAGAGTGACCAGTTCCTGGCCACGTCCCACCGTGCGATTGACAATCGTGATGGACTCGACGCCTGCCAACGCCAGTTCCACGCTGATAGCTCGCGCTGTACCGCCAGCGCCGAGGACGACAATGTTCTTACCCTTGGGATCCATCAATTTCTGCAAAGCTTCTACGAAACCTTTGCCATCTGTGTTGTCCCCTACGTACTTGTCCTGCGAAACGTAAACAAGATTTACGGCGCCGACCACCTTTGCAGTTTCAGTCAAAGCATCAAGATGTGGCAAGACCGTTAGCTGGTGTGGAAGTGCGAAGATGCCACCACGAAAACCCATGGCTTTCATGCCCTCCACAGCCGCCACCAGGTGTTCCGGAGAAACTTCGAGTGTCAGGAATCGCCAATCCAACCCGGCGGCTGAAAAGGCCTTTTCCATCATGTATTGGGTTGGATTTCGACCTAGCGGTTGGCCCATGCAGCAGACGATATCTTGCAGCGACAGGCTTGACACAACGACCTTTCCTACTGGACTCCACCAGGAGCGATACTTGAAGTAGATTCTCTAGCGTCAAATCTAACTGTCTTTGCTGTGATTTCAAGATTGAAATGAAATCTTCCGGAGGCAGTTGCTGCGCATTGGCGCGCGACCCGAATTGTCCAAAGCACTTGAAACTCACAGCTTCGGGGCATAGCAGTGGGAAATGCGGGAACCGGCAGGTAAATGGGCACGTGGCTTGGGCGGGCAGGTCGATGCGAGAGCTTATAATCAGGGATTTTCCGGCGTGTCCAACTCAGGGGTCCAAAGTGTGGAACCGTTTGCATCTCGGTCACCGACTCGTCGTGCTTTCACGCGCAGGTAGGGAGCGATAAATTGGCAACGGTGAGCAAACGAGTCGACTTCGGCATCCGGTTTGGCGTGAAAAGGCTCCAAAAGATCCTCAATCACAAAACCAGCGCGGCACATGCCACCGATTAATTCCTCCCAACGGTGCAGGTATTCCAAAGTTCCTTCTTCTCGATGCGGACTGCCCGCTACCTGAGGTAGCGGGCCATCACGATAGTAGGGTTCGCGGAGTTCGTAACCGTGCTCCGACGGCTGAACGTCTGCCTGCAGGCTGGCAGGTTGTTTGTGCTGACTAATGTAGAGTCCCTGGTCGCGGATGACTCTTGCCACCTCTTGATAAACAGGCCAGACGTGCGGCAGGTAGCAAGTGCTCACAGGTTGAATCACGATGTCAAAGGATCCGGTCTCCAGTGCGGACAGGTTGTCCATCGAGGCCTGAATGGTGTGGATTTGCAGTTCCTTTTCAGCTGCGATTTGACGATCCAGTTCGAGCATGGCGGGGCTGATGTCGACCACGGTCACCTGGGCTCCAGCTGCCGCGTACAAGGGTCCTTGCCGGGCACCACCAGCCGCAAGACAGAGAACTTGTCGATCGAGAATGTTACCACCAAGCCAGCCAACTCCGTCGACAGCCGCCAGAGGATCGGAAAAATCACTCTCCTCGACAGGGCGTGTAAATGTGGATTTTCGGCGAACTCGTGCATCCCAAGCGCGACGATTGTGGTCATGTACGGGTGTTTCAGTTTGGAAATCGTCAGACGTCATGCAATTGGATTAGTTCGATTCCGAAGAATGAAGAGTCCTGTTCCAACGGAAACCGAATAGTCCTCCGAAAAACAGCAACCAGAAGCCATTTGGTTCGGGGACAAATGCGGAATGTGAATGATTTGTTCTGTCAGGGTGGATGGCGAACCGGGACGAGTTGACCTCTGGGTAGTAACCGCCAGGAGAAAAATTCTGGGCCAATCGGTTGTAGTCCGAGAGGTCGATTCGATCGTTGCCATCGAAGTTGCCCTGAGCCCAATCGAGCAACAATCCTCCTGATCCCGTGGGATCAAAATGGGATGTCAACGTATTGTAGTCCGATAAATCAACACGGTGGTCCAATTGCGTATCCCCAGCCAGATAAGGGCTGGAAAATCCGTTGATTGTGGCGGCCAGGTCAAGCCATTGATTCAAATCGGCAAGGTCGACAAGCCCGCTATTGTCCAAATCCATGGCAGGGTCACGGGGAGCTTCCCCAAGTGGATTGTCATAAAGCAGATTGATGTCGACTGGATTGCAGGCTTGATCCAAATTGAAATTGCAGGCCGCGACAAGGGGAACAAGGGCAGGGGCGGGATTTGCCGCATGGTCATCGAAGGAAAAGTCTGCATCGAAGGCGAGACTATCCCAGGAACCGTCGCTGAGAACACGGTTCGAGATTCCGACCAGCGCGGTTGACCAGGATCCGGAGTGAAACGGATTATCATCGGCGCTGGCGAAATTCCAGAAACCATCTTCCCAGCCTTCGGCATACCAATCGGCGCTTTCGGTCGCTGTGGCGACCGGATAGGAAGGTGCAGCAGTCATGGAAACTCCAGAACTGTCAAACGAGGTGTTGTCGGACAGGCCAAAGTTGCCGTTTGCGTTTTGATCGTAGCCCACTCCATATAAGGCTACCCCGGATGCCTGAGAGGGGCTGATTTTCGCGTACATGCGAGGATCGGTAGCCAGCACGGCCAGTAGCATATCCTCGGTCGTGGCGGGGTTCGACCAACGATAACCCCAGGCCAGGGACACATCTGCAGAACTCGAACCATTCCAGTCGACCACCAATACCGATTGATTCGTTCCCGCACCGACCCAGAATTCAACATCGTTGGCCGAGAAGGTAGAACCTAGGGCAAGCGTTGTCGCGGCAGAAACAGTGGTCAAGAAAAGGATGACGAGCTTGATCAAATGGTGTGGAATAACCTTTCCTGACGCGTTACCACTTTGCAAGGCAAACCGGCTGTGAGCATGAACCCCTGGTGCCCAACGGATCGAAGGTGTCTTTCTGTTGACGCAGCGCGAGCGAACATGCATGGCGTCTTACTCCGACTGAAGTCCACCCTGTTATGGAAATTTCACTACTTCGTTACCCGTCCGCGTCAAGACTGCGAGAAGTACCGCCTGTTCCATCGAGGCGTGCAGGAAACGTACGTGACAGTCACAAAAGACAACTCCAGCAACTTGCGCATGATCACTGTAAAGTTCATTGGACCGGCTGACATTGACACCGGTTGATTGCTCCTGGGCAAAGCAGTTGTGCCCATTGGCCCATTCGGACTCTTGAAGGTACGTTCGGCCTGCGCATTCACCCACGATCACTGTTTGAGATAAACCGTCCAGGATAGCAGCAGGTTTAGTTGGTTCCTCGTAAAGCATCACTCCCAATGAATTTGCTTCCAGAAAGTGGGCCGATCCGAACGGGGCAGTTCTACCAGCACCTTCCACACCATAAATTCCTCCGTAGTCGGAATATGCCATGTCGTCTCCGGGATCCCATTTGCCGTTGTGGTTGATGTCTCCCGATGTCAACGATTCACGTGAAGTTGACGGACAAAGAAAACTGGGAACGTGGGAGCCGGTTGCCTGCCGATTCTGCACACTTTTGGCAGGGTAGTTATAGTCGAAGATTTTCCACACGTTCTCCTGTCCCAGGTAAGGGAGGATCGCCACGTTCCAGGCGATCTTCTTCCTGCTCTTGGATCGGCATTCAATGCATCCGGTGGGGAAGCACATATATTCGTTCTGATAGCTTGCCAGGGCCAGGCCTATTTGACGAAGATGATTGCCACAAGCTGTTCGCCGTGCTGATTCACGTGCAACTTGCACCGCGGGTAAAAGCAGAGTGATAAGAACCGCAATGATCGTTACACTCACGAGAAGCTCGACGAGTGTCAGGCCTCGGCGCCGGCGCCTCACGGTTGCAGTGGGCGGCGAGACTTTTCGCCGGTGTTGAATTGACAAGCGATGTCTGATCCGTGAGACCTGCCAAGAAAACGGGCTATCCGATCTGAGGGCTGCACGGGCCATACTTTGTACTACGAGGGTTCCATGAACCGGGTCAAGCAAACGGTTTCCCGAGCCAATTCTCATCGACTGCAGTCGCCCTTCCTCGCGACCGACTGCTAGTTACAGGTTGGTAGGTCTTCTGACTTCCGAGCTGATTTGGCAAAGCCTTCTCGTGACCGTTCGCGGTAAAACTGCGGTCACAATGGCCATTCAGAGTAGCTAACCAGTAACACTCGGTTACAGCGGGCGAGGCCGTCCCGGATTTACACCGGAATTCCCTGTTAGTCGACCGCCCCAGCGGAGCAAGTCAACCACCAACGCGCCCACTCTATCTTCTGAGAGCAGAATTACAAGTACCCCTTCGCACGCTGGCGGACTCGGTCGTCTCCTTTGGCAGGGGCGTTTTCCCCACATTGTCGTCACAGGGTTGAATTTGCACTGTCGTCGAGGAATCGAAAGCCCACATTACTATTTATAAAACGGTTTCCCACCAGCAGGATAGCTTTCCAACCGCTTCCCCGAAAATAGCATCGTTCCATTTTCGGTAGGGTGCAGTTTTTCTTGTGGATCGGAGGGATCAACAAATGGTGTTTTTGTACCGGCTTGGCGGGACTTTTGAGAAATTGACCAAAAATGAATTGCTGGACAAGTCGTTTGGATTCTATGGAGTTGCGCAGATGCCGACATTCAACCTAAATCCGAAACGTTTTTTTTTCTTGAAGAAAAATGCTGGAGCGAAGGTGTCCATGATTTTTTTGTGTTTTGAAGTTCAATTCGGAAAGAATGCGTGGTGAGTTCAGACGCAACTCGTTGTTTCTAGGTTGTGATGCACCGTGGTGAAAATGGTAAACCCAGCCCGTTTTATCAGGTAAAACGGATCTTGTAAAAACAAGAAGTCAGTTTACCAATATTCAGTGTCCGGAATCTTGCCATTTTTCAACTCGTCGCGAGGGTGCTGTTGGTCTGACAGGCCAAATGATCATGGCTACCGGCACAGACTTTTTTCTTAAGCGACGCGTTTGCGTGCTCAGTCTCGTGAACTGCCCGAGATTTATGGAAGAAAGCTACCGCTTTGACAAAGTTGAACGGGATGAGGGGCGGCGATTTTCTTTCCTGCTACCCGGTCTCTGGTTCCGTTCATTGACTCAGCATACGACAACCGCTTGACGGAGGAGAAACACACTGGACAATCGTCCCATAGAGAACTCGTTACACGTCCAGTTCAGGAGATAGAAATTCATGTCCGACCGAGAACGCTGGATTGTTTATCCGCTGTTGTTTTTTTCCTGTCTGAGGCCAGTCTGTGACCTGCTCCAATTGCAGGAACCGCAGGATTCTGAACCTCGCGTTGTCCAATGTGATCGTCTCGTGGCAGACAGGATTGAATGTAAGAAATTACGATCCGTCTCGATCGTTGGAATTGAGTTGCGCACAATTTCTCTCGATGGCGAGTTGCGGTTTCAAGTTGTGGAAAATGGTGAACATGGCGGAATGGCTGAATTCTATGGAGCCGGAGAGACTCCTGTTGCCACGATCGGTGCGGATGAAACCGGGCAACAGGGAGTCGTCGAGACAAAACAGGTGTCAGGAAATACCCTGGTGAAGCTTTCTGCCAATGACTCTGGCGGAGTTGTTGAAACATGGAACTTGAACCAGCAACTGCTGGTTCAACTAGGCGGTACGCAAGAAGGGGGGAAGTTACTGACGTTCATTCCAGAAGTCACTGAAGAGCAAGAGCCATCGGAGGGTAGCCAAGAGCAAGAGGCAGCGGAGGGTAGCCAAGAGCAAGAGGCAGCGGAGGGTAGCCAAGAGCAAGAGGCAGCGGAGGGTAGCCAAGAGCAACAGCCA
>PBTE01000131.1 GCA_002726515.1 Planctomycetaceae bacterium
CTGATCGCACTGGGTAACTTGCCATGTTGGTCCCAACCACGATGGAAGAGTTGAATGAAGCGGACACCCCGTTCCACCAGTCGTCGAGCCAGCAGGCAATTGGCAGCGAAAGTCCCGGCCTTGCGCGAGTGGGGTCCGTAGAGTTCGAAAACATGTTCAGGTTCGCTGGCGACGTCTGCCAGTTCGGGAACCGCCGACTGCATGCGATAAGCCAGTTCATATTGGGCGATGCGCGTTGAAATTTCCGGGTCGCCTTGTTGTTCCAGTTTCAGCTGGTTGAGTTTTGCCAGGTCGTCCAGCATCCGGCGTCGCTCAGTTGATTCAATGCCGGGCGGATCTGAGAGGTAGAGCACAGGGTCTCCGACGGAACGGAATTTTACTCCCTGGTACTCGGAGGGTAAAAACCCGTTGCCCCACAGTCGATCGTAGAGTGGTTGTCCGGTCGATCCGGACCCTTGTGAAATCAGCGCCACGTAGGCGGGAAGATTCTGGCTGTCGCTGCCGAGTCCGTAAGTCACCCAGGAACCGATACTGGGCCTGCCGGCCAATTCGGATCCGGTCTGGAAGAACGTGATAGCCGGATCATGATTGATGGCCTCGGTATGCATCGATTTGATGAAACACAGGTGATCAACAACTTTGGCCGTGTGCGGCATCAGTTCGCTGGCCCATGCTCCGCACTCCCCGTGCTGGGAAAACGGGAAGATGCTTGGTGCAATGGGGAAACGTGTCTGAGATGCCGTCATGGTCGTCAGACGCTGTCCCTGCCGAACCGACGCGGGTAAATCACTTCCACGCAGACCGGCGAGTTTCGGCTTGTGATCGAATAACTCTAGCTGGGAAGGTGCGCCCGATTGAAACATGTAAATCACACGTTTGGCCGTGGCGGGAAAGTGTAAGCCGTCCGTGGGGATTTCTGCACCGCCTGTGGCTGGCGCTGTTTGTCCGTCCCGGGCCAGGAGACTGTGAATCGCTGCGGCACCGATGCCGGCGGGAACGCCCCGCAGGAATTGCCGGCGGTGCATTTCTCCAAGTGACGGGGATTTTGTGAAATGGTTCATGGCGCAGGGCAGTGTTTCGGGTGTTGGGAATGCGAGTTTTCTAGAAGGACTTTTTCTTCAATCGTTTGTCAGGTGCGATGACCGCCGGTCCGTTATTCCCTGGTGATGACTTCGTCCAGGTTCAGAAGCATATTCATCACCAGTGTGTGGGCCGCCAGTTCGACGGCGTTCAAGGACGGGTCCGGTTTTGAATCGCCGGAGTCAATCAGTTTTTGAGCTCGGTCCTGTTCGTTGGCGTACCGTTGTCGGTGGAACTGGAGCGCCGACTTCAAGACCTGTAATTCTCGGGAGTTGGGCCGGCGCGAAGAGACCAGGCGAAAGGCATGTGTGAGACGCTGCGCGTCGTCCGGTCCGCCTTCCAGCAGGGATCGTTCTGCAAGTGCCCTGGACGCTTCGACAAAAGTCACATCATTCATCAGGTTCAGTGCCTGCAGTGGAGTATTGGTGCGGGACGTTCGCACCGTGCAGGTTTCTCGCGGTGCGGCATCCATCACCAACATGCTTGGTGGGGCTACCGTTCGCTTCCAATAGGTGTACAAGCTGCGGCGGTAAAGGTCGGGTCCTCTGTCCTGTACATAACGGGACTCTTCCAGGGTCAACTCGACCCAAAGTCCCTCCGGTTGATAAGGCTTGACGGAGGGCCCGCCCAGTTGTTGAGTCAGGAGGCCGCTGGCGGCCAGGGCGTGGTCACGAATCATGTGGGCTGACATCCGGTAGCGGGCACCGCGTCCCAGCCAGCGATTTTCCGGATCGGCTTCGAGTCGGTCAGTCGAGACCCGTGAAGACTGCTGATAGGTCGCACTGCTCACAATCCGCCGTTGTAACCTTTTGGAATCCCATTCGGATTGCGTTAGTTCGACAGCCAACCAATCCAGTAATTGGGGATGGCTTGGTTTTTCTCCCTGCGAACCGAAATCCTCCCCGGTTCGCACCAGTCCCTGGCCAAACAGTAACTGCCAGACTCGGTTAACGGCAACTCGAGCGGTCAACGGATGGTTCGGGTCAACCAGCCACCTTGCCATAGCTAACCGGTTTGGCTTGGCGTTGTCAGGCAAGGAGGGGAAACAGTCCGGAACGCCTGCTTGGACTTGTTCGCCCGGGGCATCATAACGTCCGCGGTTGAGCACGAAGGTGTCACGCGGCGTTTCCAATTCCTGCAGCACCATCACCGTGCCGATCGCGTCCTGCAATTGCCGCCGACGATGTTGTAAAGCGACCCAATGACGGCGCGCCGCGCGGATTACCTGGGGCCCGTGGAATTCGGTGAAGTAAAGGCGAAGTTTCAGGGACTGGTTCTCATTCCGTTTGGCTCGCGGCAGGGCAATGATCTGCGCGATCGATCGGTGTGTTGCCAGTATGCGGGCTTTTTCCTGTGATAACTGTCCGGCGAACAGTCGCACGTCGTCGATCAGGCCATGGAACCGGTGCTTTGTTCCGCGGGCACCGATCCGCAGTGGGTCGGGAACCAGGAACGGTTGTTGTAAATCGTCGACAATGATTTCCAGTGGAACCAAATTGCCGTCAACATAAAGACGCGCGCCTTGAAATACCCGTGATCCATCGTAGGTGACCAGGAGGTGGCGCCACTGATTTGCGGGAAAACTGTCGACGCTGCGGACTCGAAGGCAGTCATCCAGCCAACGCCGAACCAGGTGAATGTGCCAGTGTCCGTCGATCAGTTCGACGCTGTATCCTTGTTGTTCGTCGGTGTCCGATTGCATCTTGGAGACAATCGTGCCGCCAGATCCACCTTCGGGATATACCCATGCACTGATAGAAAATGCGTCGTCGTAGTCAAACCTGGCCGCATCACCGACTTCCAGGTAACGCGTTCCGTCGAAGTGGCCCGCTTGTCCCAGACGACCTTCACGAAAAGTCGCATTTCCCTCCCAGTGAGGCTTTAAATCGTTGGCACCGCTTCCAGTCACAGAGGGGGCACCGTCCATCGTCAACTGGATCACGGGTTGGCCGAGTAGTTGGTCGGAATTCTGTAATTCAGTGCTCTTGAATTCAGCTTCCCAGGCTATTTGAGCCCGGTCGAGCTGAGCTGCGTGTTGCTCCATATGAAACTCGGCCTGCTCGATCTTGCGATCCAATTGGGCGAGCGCTTCTGCCTGTTCCCGTGTGGGGGCTTTGATAATGGGAATTGAATTTCCCCATTTGCGGGCCTTGCCACGTTCAGGCACGTTGTTGAAGAAGGCAAAAAGTTCATAATACTCGCGCTGGGATATCGGATCGTATTTGTGCTCGTGGCAACGAGCGCATCCCAGGGTTAATCCCAGCCAAACGGTCGCCGTGGTCTCGAGGCGGTCCACGACATATTCGACACGGTATTCTTCAGAGATGATGCCGCCTTCAGCGTTACCGCGATGGTTGCGGTGGAAACCCGTAGCGATGAGCTGGTCCAGGGAAGGATTGGGTAATAAATCTCCGGCACACTGTTCGACCGTGAATTGGTCGTAGGGCATTCCGGAATTGAAGGCCTCAATCACCCAGTTGCGCCAACGCCACATCTGGCGAGGCCCATCCATTTGATAGCCACTGGTGTCGGCGTAACGCGCCCCGTCCAGCCACTGTACGGCCATCCGTTCGCCGTAGCGTGGCGAGGCCATCAGGCGATCCACCAGACGCTGGTAACTGGCCGGAGACGAATCGGCAAGAAAATCGTCGATTTGCCCGACCGTGGGAGGCAGTCCTGTCAAATCCAACGAGAGTCGTCGAATCAAAGTTTCCTTGTTTGCCTTGTCCGAAGGAGTCAATTCCAGGCTTTCCAGGCGCGAGAGGATAAACGAATCAATGGGATGACGCAGCCAGTCACTACGTTGCACGTCAGGCAGGGGCGGTCGCTGCGGGGCGACAAGGGACCAAAGGTCGTTCCAACTGGCGCCCGCATCAATCCACTGGCCGATTAATTCAATTTCGCTGGAGGTCAATTGCCGGTTCTTGTCGACCGGCGGCATGCGTTGATCAGGGTCGGCATGCGTGAGACGCACGTAGAGCTCGCTTTGCGAGCGATCACCGGGCACGATGGACGGTTGTCCGGAAAGGTCCGCAAAGGCGCCTTCACGGTTGTCCAGTCGCAATTCGGACTCCCGTTGTTCCGCACCCGGTCCGTGACACTGAAAGCAGGCATCAGAGAGAATGGGTCGCACGTCGCGTTGAAAATCGATGACCGCGTTGGAATCGGCATGTACGTTTGCCAGCGGCGTACTCACGAGGCAGCAGGCAACCCATCCAAACCGGCGTGGCCAAAAATTCATCGTAACCCCTCCAGACGACAACGTGTTTTCGCTCTATTCTACTGTACCAACTTTGGTTTGGCGAGGAGATATAAATTGGCGCGCACGGCACGTAGTAGGCGTTTCAGGAAGAATCCGGAGTTCAGTAGGACGCCAAATGGCTTTGGTCGGGGTCTGGCTTGGTCGACTCGCGGTACATGGCGAGGAGAGTATCTGCCTGTTACCAGAGAACGAAACACGTTTCCGGCATGCTGCTGGTTCCTTCCGGCCCGAGTCGAACTGTCCTGCCTGATCCGTTCGACCTTGTCGCGCAAGAACCCGGCGGCTCACCGGTTGGATGACAATTGACTCGCACAAATGACGGAAAGTTCGTAAAAAATAGAAGAGCAGGACGGTTGCTGCTTGCTCTTGGGCTGGCCAGACTTTACAATACCAGCTGTAGGGATTTGCGGCCGCTTGCAGCCTGACTGCTAAAGTGCCACCACTCCACTTGCCCCAAACTGGGCCGGGTCACCGGGTGGTAAAATGTGGTTCGATGGTTGCGCGGCAGTTCCTGAAAAAAAGGTACCGCCGTTTTTTTTTTTAAGAAGCATCCATGTCGAACCAGAAATCACTCTCTCAGCCTGCAGCCCAGCGACAGCTTTCGACGACGGCTATCCACGGCGGCGAAAACAGGCAAAAGTCGGGCGACAGTATCACCGATCCCATCTTTTGCGCTTCGACCTACACGTTTTCCGACACCAACTCCGTCATCCAGTACATTGAGGAAAAGTTGCCACGCGAGGAGTATGGGCGCTACGGGAATCCGAGCGAAAAGGTACTCGAAAAGAAGCTGGCTGCTCTGGAAGGTGGTGAGGAAGCCTTGCTTTTTTCCAGTGGTATGGCGGCCATCGCGGGACTTCTGGTCTCCAAGCTCAATCAGGGCGACGAGATTATTTTTTTTGACGAATGTTACCACCGCAGTCGCGAGTTTTGTGTCAAGCATCTCTCGCGGTTTGGTGTTGTGACCAGGCAGGTGAAGACGGGTGATTACGAGGCGATGGAGGCTGCGATTACTCCTCAGACGAAACTCCTGGTGAGTGAATCGCCGACCAACCCGCATCTCAGTGTTGTTGACCTGGACCGGTTTGTGGAAATAGGTCGCAGGCACCGGGTCGAAACCCTGATCGATGCCACGCTTGCCACCCCCTACAATTTGCTGCCAATTGCTGCGGGTGTCGACTACGTCCTGCATTCGGCCACCAAGTATATGGGGGGGCACAACGATTTGTTGGCCGGGGCGATTATCGGATCGTCTGAAAAACTTGAATCGGTCCGTAATTTGCGGGGAATTATGGGATCCGTCAACTCGCCGCACAATGTTTACCTTCTCTTGCGGGGCTTGAAAACCTTTGAATTAAGGATGCAGCGTCACAACGCCAACGGTCAGGCCGTGTCGGAATTTCTGAACAGCCATCCGCGCGTGGAACGAGTCCTTTATCCGGGCCTGGAAGACCACCCCCACCATGATCTGGCGCGTCGAACGATGCGGGGCTTTGGCGGACTGGTGACGTTCTTGATCAAAGCCGCGGATTGGCGGGCCACTGCTGATATTGTCGACGCCGTGAAGTTACCCCGGATTGCGCCCAGCTTGGGAGGAGCCGAGTCTCTGATCGAACAACCTCTGGTAATGAGCTACTATGAATGTACTCCCCAGGAACGCCGGCAATATGGAATTCCGGACAATATGATTCGCATGGCTTGTGGACTGGAAAACGCTTCTGATTTGATAGACGATCTGGCCCACGCGCTGGATGAGACTGGGGAACTGTAGGACCGTGAAGACGGAAAGGAATGAAACTAAGGTCTTGTTTCGGGAGTAATTTGTCCGGGGCTTTCATGTCGGCGGGGCAATCTCAGTCAGAACTCCCGGGTCTCCAGTCGCCGGTGGTGTTGCCGGGTGGCATGGTCCGTGCGACTTAAGTACGAGCGTGCTGCAAAGGTTTGTTTTGATTTCAATCGGTGCAAAAATGTTTCACTGTTCCCGGGTCCAGGTTTTTTCAGGACTTTCCAACGTTTCATGAGCAAACAACACTTCAGAACACGAGCTATTCATGTGGGTAATGAGCCAGACGCGCAGACGGGCGCCGTCGTACCGCCTATTCACGTTGCCTCGACTTATGTCCAGCCAGGAGCGGGGGAATGGGGTGAGTTCGATTATTCGCGGAGTGGTAATCCGACCCGGAAGAATTTGGAGAAAACTTTAACATCGCTCGAGTCGGGTTTTGGAGCACTTGCCTTTGCTTCCGGCATGGCGGCTACCCATGCTGTCACCATGTTGCTGAAGTCGGGGGATCATGTCGTCGCAGGAACGGATATCTATGGCGGCTCCTACCGACTGTTCCATGAAGTGGTGAAAGACGTTGGTATCGAAGTGAACTTGGTGGACGCCAGCGACTCGACAGCCGTGGAAAACGCCTTGAAGCCGTCCACCAGGTTGATCTGGATCGAAAGTCCTGGCAACCCGTTGATGACGATTACCTCGATCGAAAAATGCGCTGCCATCGCGCAGCGACATGGTGTCTGGCTCGGTGTTGACAACACCTTTGCGACCCCTGTTTTGACACGACCTTTGGAGTTGGGCGCCGACGTTTCGATGCACTCGGCGACCAAGTACCTGGGCGGACATAGTGACGTCCTGGGAGGAGCCCTGGTAGTGAAAGACGAGGAACTGTTTGAACGCTTGTACTTCATCCAGAATGCAACCGGTGCCGTACTTTCACCGCTGGATTCGTTTTTGGTCAGCCGGGGAATCAAAACATTGGATTTGCGCGTCCGCGAACATTGTCGCACGGCAATGAAATTGGCCGAATTTCTGGATCAGGATTCACGAGTGGAGCGAGTGCTTTATCCAGGTCTGGCCTGCCATCCACAGCACGAATTAGCTCAGAGCCAGATGTCCGGAATGTATGGCGCAATGATCAGCTTCGAGGTTCGCGGCGACTTCGCGGCGGCGAAAGCTGTTGCGGAAGGGACTCGTCTGTTTCAACTGGCGGTGAGTTTAGGGGCCGTTGAATCCCTGATTGAACAACCCGCTTCAATGTCGCACGCCAGTTATGCGCCGGCGGACAGGTCCGCCCACGGGATCCAGGATCAACTGATTCGAATTTCGGTTGGCCTGGAGGATTTTGAAGATTTGCGCCGGGACTTGGATCAAGCCCTGGACGCGGCGCACTCTTAGGGCGGAGCGTGCACGTCGACCACGCCACCGCCCACCGGTTTCTCCATGGTTCTGCTTCTTTTTCATGTCCTGTTCAAGCGGGGTTTTACTCGAGAATCTGGAGACTGGCTTGTCCGAAGCTGCTGCGGGTAGGGGTTGGCAGGAAGCGGGTCGGCTTTTGCGTGATGCCCAACTCAGCAGAAATCTCCGATAGGATGTCTTGCGAGGGCTGGATTGCTGTTAACGTTTGTGGCAGGGGCAACTCCGATGTTGCAGACGCCGGGATCGGCTTGGTGATTTGATTCAATTCATGTTGATCAAGGTCCAACGTGCCCGGTTCTGTCTGCCCCGACCCGCTTTTCGAGTTTTTGCGAGACTTGGCATAAATCGAACGGGTTATGGATCGTTTTCTCCTGACTCGTGTTCCCTTGCCTTTTTTTGCGTCTTCTTCCGGTTCAAAAACACGGTTCTGGGTTTGCAACACGGAGGAGTCTCCATACCTGGCCGTGTCGTCATCCGCTTCGGGAACGGGTGGCGGGAGTACTTCGTCTTGGTCGTCCTGGTCTCCCTGGTAAGGTTCATCAACAGCAGGTACCTGGAACTGGTCTTCGGGTGCCCAGGAGATGCACCCGCTGGCAGAATGACAACCGCAGTCGGAGTGGCTGGCAAGCCAGTGATTTTTTCTTAATGGAATCACTCCAAGTAAACTCCAACTCGTGGGAGCCGTGTACCAGCATGGGCCGTGTTTGCGGAAGGGGCCGCCTCCCATGCGTTTGGTGGGACAACCGCGTGAACAGTCGTACCAACCTCCTGTCGTTTGATAATCCGGATCGAGAGACGGGTCATGGCAGAATCGTCCGTGCACGAGGTTGTCCAATCCAATCTTCAGCATCCTCATTGCCTCCGGAGCACAGCCGAGATTCACAGACTCGCCACAGCAGTCACCGTGAGAAATACCCCCGTCGTAGTAGGCGTCATCAGAACAGCCACAGTCGGGTGAGTCGTCGTTCGAGTAACTGCAAGCCGCACAATCCCGGTCAGAAGACGGGGAGGTGGAACCGTCGCGGTGCTGGTGTCTCGTCTGAAAGGAGGCAGTGTTTCCGGACCACTTTTCATGAAGAACCCGTTGTACCTCTTGGAAATTGGCTGGTTTTCTCGCTCCGGGTGCCGTTGGATCTCCCGCCAGGCGAAGCCCCGCTGCAGAGGCACTGGAACCGATGATGGCGCTGATGACAGTCAGAATCATTGCCGACTTGTAAAGCTTCATTTGAAAATCTCCGTTAGATTGGGTGGGGTGTATTGGCTGGTGTTTCCCGTGACAGGGTCAGCCTCGTCAGCCTCGTCAGCCCTGGCCTCTCTGGTGTTTCGTACTTGTTCGCTACAATTGATCGAACCGGATGATGTGGAATGACCAGAACTTTACGGACGAGCGTTACGATCCGTAGATTCCTTACCACCGTAGTAATCCGTAAAGTCATCCAGGGTTTCCAGGGATTTGCTAGCAAACACAGGGGAGAGACGATGAAAATTGCGGTGACGGGTGGTACAGGTTTTTTGGGACGTTACATTTTGTCCGAACTGGCAGGACTGGGACACACTTGCAGATGCTGGCGGCGTCCTAAGAGTCGAAGCACTGGGTTGGAAGCGTTGGACTCTCAACTGGAATGGGTTGCGGGCAAGTTGGGCAGTCAAGAGGATGCTGCAACACTGGTCGAAGGCTGCGACGCTGTGGTCCATGCGGCGCTCATGCGGCAGGGACCGGAATTTCGTGGTGGCGAGGGGAACCTGATCGACTTTGTGGAAGCGAACCTTGTCGGTTCCCTGCAACTGATGGACACGGCGAGGCGCGCGTCCGTGGAGCGTTTTGTATTTATCTCTTCGTGTGCAGTACACGAAGAAATTCTCGATGATCGACCGCTGGACGAAACGCACCCGCTTTGGTCAACCAATCACTATGGCGCCCACAAGGCGGCTCTCGAAAAATTTGTGCACAGTTTTGGGAAAGGGATGGATTACCCAATCTGTGCGTTACGTCCTACTGGAATCTACGGCTTGACATATCCGGTTCAGCGCAGCAAGTGGTTTTCCCTGGTTCAATCCGTGGTGCGGGGTGAAAATGTCAACTGCCTGCGCGGCGGAAAGGAGGTCCACGCAGCAGATGTCGCGAGAGCCGTCTCCTTACTGCTGCAGGCCGACGGGATCGCCGGCCAGGCGTACAACTGCTGCGATTCGTACATCTCTGAATACGACGTCGCTACCTATGCGAAAGAAATCACCGGCAGTGACAGTGTTATCGAAGGGAAACAAACAGCCCCCAGACACCAGATTGTGACAGATAAGATAGCTGCGCTGGGAATGGAATTTGGTGGAAGGCCACGACTGGAAGCGACCATTGGGCAACTGGTCGAGCACATGCGGTAGGATCCCGGATCGCCGGCCGTTACGTGCCTGCTTGCCAGGGAATCATTTCAGGCCCGTTGTACTTGGACCGCGCAAAATTTGTAACCGGGAATTTTTCCGTAAGGATCGAGAGTGTCGTTGGTGAGAAAATTTGCCGCCGCTTCCCTGAAGTGAAACGGTATGAACAGAACACCTTGTTCCAGGGAGTGGTCCGCCCGGATTGCCAGTTCAATTTCACCTCGGCGACTGCTGACGCGAACGCGGTCGCCGTGGTTGAGGCCGAGATCTTTCAGGTCGGCCGGGTTCATGGCAGCAAAGGCATGGGGCTGAATTTGGGAGAGGGCTTGACTGCGGCGTGTCATGTTGCCGGTGTGCCAGTGCTCCAAGAGTCGCCCGGTGCTTAAAATGTAGGGAAATTCGTCATCGGGCTGTTCTTCAGCCCCACGATGGTGACAAGGTACCAGGAGTCCCTTGCCCGAGTCGGTTGGAAAGGAGTCGGTGAAGAGGATCTGAGTGCCATCGGAGTTTGCCGGGTCAGGACAGGGCCAGAGTTTACCGGTGGATCCGAGATTGTTGTGAGCCAGGCCACGGTAGTTTTTTGTCAAACAGGTAAACTCGTCAAACACTTCGTTGACGGCTGAATAATTCATTTTGAGACCGAGGCGGCGCCCGAGGTCGCAAATGATTTCCCAGTCCTGACGGGCATTTCCGGGCAATTCGAGGATCGGTCGGCCGAGTTGTACGCGACGGTCCGTGTTGGTGTAGGTTCCCGTTTTTTCGAAGTAACTGCTGGCCGGCAGAATCACGTCGGCGAATTCGGCCGTTTCTGTCAAGAAAATGTCCTGCACCACTAGGAAATCGAGACTGGAGAGGGCACTGCGAACCTTGTTTGCATTGGGATCTGAAATGAAAGGGTTTTCGCCCAGGATGTACATTCCGCGAATCGACCGCTCCAGCGCAGCCTTGATGATTTCAACGACGGTCAGGCCGGGTTTTGAATCGAGGGTGGTTTGCCAGGCTTGCTCGAATTTCTGGCGATTGGCTTCGGTTGTCACCGGTTGGTAATCCGGGAAGACCATGGGGATGAGACCTGCGTCGCTGGCGCCTTGCACGTTGTTCTGTCCGCGCAAAGGGTGCAATCCAGTACCCGGTCGTCCTATGTTCCCGGTTAACAGGCAGAGTGAAATCAAGCAGCGGGCATTGTCGGTTCCTGTGGTGTGTTGCGATATGCCCATGCCCCAGAAGACGAGCATGGCACGGGCACGTCCGATCGTCCTGGCAATCGCGACAATCTGGTCCGTGGGAACTCCGCAGACAGCAGAAACCTGACGGGGCGAATAATCGTCCAACACGAGTTTGCAAAGTGACTCAAATCCCTCAGTCCGTTCTGCGATGAATTTCTGATCGACAAGATTTTCGTGAATGAGGACGTGCATGACCCCGTTGTAAAACGCAACATCTGTACCCGGTTTGATCTGTGCGAAATGTTCGGCAAAATCGGCGAGTTCATGTCGTCTCACATCGACAATGATCAGTTTTGTGTTTTGCTTGGCCGCCTCCTTCATGAAGGTGGCTGCCACGGGATGGTTGGCCGTGGTGTTGGAACCGGTCACCAGTGCCACATCGGCATGTTCTACGTCGCTGAAAATATTCGTGACGGCGCCGGAACCGATGGTCTCCATCAGTGCTGCCACCGACGAAGCATGGCAGAGGCGTGTGCAGTGGTCGACATTGTTGGTTCCAAATCCGGCCCGAATCAACTTTTGGAACAGATAAGCTTCTTCGTTGGAGCACTTGGCCGATCCGAAACCGGCCAACGACGACCCGCCGAAGGTCTCGCGAATATCCCGAAAACGCCGGGCAATCATGTCCAAAGCCTCTTCCCACGAAGCTTCGCGGAAGGCGGGCATGATTTCCGCGTAGTCAACGACTCCGCCGGCGCGGCGTTTGGATTTCGGGATCGATTGGCCCACGTCTTCCGAAAGAGGTCCCTTGGGATAGTATTCGTCTCGCCGAATAAGGGGCCGGGTCAAACGTTGTTCGTGAGATGAGTAATCGAACCCGTAGCGTCCCTTGACACAGAGTCTTCCCCGATTGACCGGACTGTCGCGTCCTTCCGTGTAGACCACGTGGTTGTCTTTGGCATGAAAAGTCACAGCGCAGCCCACACCGCAATAGGGACAAACCGTGTCAACCGAATGCAGGTCGTCCGGGGGTAGGAGGGGGAGCGTGATTGGCTTGTTGGTGAGGGCACCTGTGGGGCAGGTGCTCACACACTCGCCGCATGAGACGCAGGTGCTGTGGCCCATGGGGTTGTTTAAATCAAATGCAATCTGTGCAGTGTAACCCTTGCCCGAACGGCCGATGACGTCGTTGGACTGAATGTCGTCACAGGCGCGAATGCAACGATCGCACAAGATGCAACTCTGGTGGTCCACGCTGATTACCGCCGAGGTGGTGTCATTTTGTTTTCGGCGGGGGTCATCGAACCCGCTGTTCTGCAGCAACCATTTCGAGGCTGGTGAAAGCGGAGTCGCTGTCTTGGTTTCCTGGCCACCAAGGAGCCCGTAATCGCGCCCGAGTTGTTCGAGTTCGCAATCTGCGGTGGTTTGTTCACGGGCGCAGGGTACCTGGTGGTCGGCCAGCAACAGTGCCGTCAGGGTCTGACGGTGCTTTTGAATGGCCTCTGAATGCGTGGTGACCTGCATGCCCGGCTGGCATTCGCGCGTGCAGGAGGCGGCGAGAACTCGTTCCCCCACGTCAACAACACACATGCGGCAGACGCCGACAGGATCCAGTTTCCGGGTGTGGCAGAGCGTCGGGATGTCAATGCCGAGTGATCGGGCGGCCTCCCAAAGCGATGTCCCGGCTGGAACCTCGACCGTGAGACCGTCGATCGTCAGTTGGATTCGTTCACTCATCGTTGGCAGTGTTGACCGGGATTTCCCCGGGGAAATGTTTCAGCATCGACAGCACCGGGTTCAAGGCCACCTGGCCCAGTCCACAGATCGAGGTCTGTTTCAAAGTATCTGCCAGGTCATCCAGCACCTGCACTTCAGAAGGGGTGTGACGACCCGAACGGATTCCTTCCAACAGGCGAACGGCGTATTCGCTGCCGGTCCGACAGGGAACGCACTTGCCACAGGATTCGTTACGAAAAAAGCGGACCAGGTTGGTAGCGATCGCGAACAAGTCGCGCCGATCGGACATCACGATGATGGCGCCCGTTCCCAGCATGCTGCCCGCCTGGTTCATGGAATCAAAATCAATCGCTGTTGTGGCATGGCTGGCTGGCAGAAAATTGGAACTCGCGCCGCCAGGAAGGAATGCTTTGAGCCGGCTCTGGTCTTTCATTCCCCCGGCCAATTCGATGGCCTGGGCAACGGTGGTCCCCACAGGTATCTCGTGAACCCCAGGTTTTTCCACATCGCCCGAAATGGAAATGAATTTCAGGCCGCTGTAGTCCCCCAATCCCTGCGCGTCCCACCAGGCGGGTCCGTGGTGAATAATGGGGACGGCCAATGCCAGTGTTTCCACGTTGTTAATTAAAGTCGGTTTTCCCCACAGACCTCGGTTGCCTGGATAAGGGGGTTTGTTGCGAGGTTCACCACGCTTGTCTTCCAGTGCTTCCAACAACGCGGTTTCTTCCCCCAGGATATATCCTCCCGGCGATTCAAAAAGCTGGATGTCGAATGATTGATCGGACCGGGCGACGTTCTTGCCCAACATGCCTTTCGCGCGCGCGTCGAGGAGTGCTGCCTCAATTCGTTTTTTTTCAGGTCCATATTCATGCCGCAGGTAGATGATGCCTGTTTCAGATCCGATGGTCAGTCCGGCCAACAACATGCCTTCAATCACCAGGTGGGGTAGTTCGGCGAGCAACAGGCGATCTTTGAAAGTGCCCGGTTCACTTTCGTCGGCGTTACAGATTACGTACTTCGGCGATTCCGTTTCGTTAGCTACCAATTCCCATTTTCGACCGGTGGGAAAGCCAGCTCCCCCCATGCCACGTAAGCGGCTCTCCTTCAGTCGTTGAAGGCAGACCGATGCTACATCGTTCTGTTCCGAGACGAGTTTCCTGGCGGTATGGTAGTGTTCCCCGGGCCCGGCGTACGGGTCGCTGCGCCAAGTCCGTGAACTTCCTGTACCACCAACTACGGCGGGAGATGATGGTGACTCTACGAAGCGGGCTAGGTGGTCGGGGTTTTCAAGTGTCCGGGGCGCGATGGGTGTTTCGTTGACGGTGGCCGCTGGTGCCGCATCACATCGCCCCAGACAGGAGACTTCTTCAATCTTTAAGTCGAGTTGTTCAGACCATTGATCCAGCAAGGATTGGCTTGCCGAGGCGGCACCTGCCATCATGCAGGTGACATCCTGGCAGACTTGAATGGTGGATTGCGGCGGCGGTTTACGCCTGAAAGACGTGTAAAAACTGACGAGGCCTTCAAGCCGAGACAAAGGAACATTCAGTTGGACGGCGAGTTCCCTCAATGACTCGTCATCCACGTATCCCCGCTCGTGTTGCAGTCGCGTTAGTTCACGCAAAAGTTTCAAGGATGGCGCATCCTTCTTGAAGAAGTCTGCGGTGTCAATAGAAGGGGAAAGTGGGTGAAGACACCGAATTCACCAAGCGGATTATGATTCACCCCTTCTGCCGGGACAACCCCGAAACGGTGGGTCGCCAGTCGCTTGGTGGGCTGTGAAGTACGAGCGTGTCGGTTTTGTTTCAGAGCTTGACGTTTGTGTCTGTCGGCGATGTGTCGATTGCGATGATTTGCGCTGGCAGGCCATGTTTCCTTGAGCCAGATCGAGAAGCATGAACGCAAATGCACCGTGGTCTAGCAGGGTGTCTCATCGGGCGACCGGTTGTCGCAAAGGATTTTCTGTGTTTTGAGCGGGTGAGAAAATCGTCAGATGTCGAATCCCGGCCGGATCTGCTGCCGCCAGCAATTGTCGTGAGTGCATGAATTGGCGGGGTCGTTACAGGTCGTTCAGTCGGCCTCCAGTGCGTTGAGCGACTAATTCGGGTTGGTGGGCTGCGATGAGTGAAAATTGAATGCGAACGAAATGCGATCCCGCGGGCTAGTGTGAGGCTCGACCATGTGGGTGAGGTATCCAGGGAAAATAAACATCAATCCACTCCTCGGCGTAGCGAATGAATTGATGGGATTGCGGTAGGTGGGGCCGAGTGGGATCGGGTCAATAAAGATGATGTTACCGGTATGTCTCCCGGTCTGAGAGTTGTCGACGTCGATATATAAAACACCACCCCACCGGCATGGCATATGTGTGTGGGGCAGGTTCCACTCGTTGGCCTTGTTGACGTTGAACCAGGCACCGTCTATATGGATATCAAGGTGAGATTTGTTCTGCCCGAACTGACAAAGCGATTCCCTGGCGGTTTGTACCACTTGTTGCTGCAACCAGGCGAGCGGCTCGTCGGTAAAATGTTGGAAATTGTTGGATTGCCACCCTCCCACGTTGCTTTTGGATACGCCCGGGGCCCGTTCGCGTAATTTCGCCACGTAAGAAATCAACTCGGCCTGGCGTTGGGAGAAATCGTCCAAGTCTTTTTGGAATAAGGGAACGGGAAATAACCACTCTGCGCTCACTTGATTAGCCATTCGAGTTTCCCCTCGTTGTTGACCATGAAGTCGTTTCGCTTCTTCCCGGCAGGACATGGCAGTAGTGACTGCCGATTAAACGTTTAAAAGTCGCCCTGCCATCCAATTTCTCGATCCTAGCAAACCAGACCCGCGATTTCCAGAAGAGGGATGCAGGTGGGTGGTTCGTCTGTGGCGTATGCCGGTGATACCCGAAAATCGGGTTCCAGGAAAAAATGGGCGACACAAATAACCACCGGGGCGGTTCCCCGGCGGTCTCTTCGATCGCCACCAAAAGGTTTGTGATGGAGGATTGCGAAAAAAAAACGGTGCGGTTGAGAAACGAAACTGCCCCCACCGTTCTGGCTGCGATTGAGAAGCATTTTTGGAATTGGTTGGATTTATCGTGCGCCGCATTCCGGGCAACGGTATTCGTAACGGGTAATGCCCGGGCCTCGTGAGGGCTTCAGTAATAAAAGGGCTCCGCATCTTTGACAAAACTCCGGCTCCTCTTGGGGAGTGTCGCCCTGTTCGTTCCTTTGTTGACAGGTGGAACAAAGACGCACATCAGGAAGCACATTCAGTCGTTCCGGATCGATGGGCCTGTCGCAACCGTCGCAGTGCCGGGGTGCACCCCACGCCTCGTCGTCAAGTTTGTCGCCAACCGATAAAGTCAGGCCGCTGTGGTTGCAGGCGGTGCATTTCAGGTTGCCCAGGGAACTTTTGAGAAGTTCCCATAACACGTCCCATTCGACGTCGTGATTGCGACGCAACATGCCGAGTGAAGTAAGTCTCCGCACAACCCCTCCGATCGCCAGGATCTCGGTGTGTCGACAACTTGGGCAGTTCAATTCAGCCAGGTTTGGTGAGGACATGTTTCTCCGGTTTGACGACAAAGTATGCCGGCAATTCAAACGAAAAAGTCAAGCTTCCCTTGGTGTCGTGGGCATCCCTCCGGTGGTCCGTGAGGTTCTCCTCTGGTGGGGACAAGGAAGAAGGTCGGGATCGACGGCTCTTGTTTTTTTGAACGAACGGCAGCAAAAAGGAAATCCGAGAAGGTGACGCATTGGCACACCTTCCTGATAGACAACATTCAAGTTTGCGATCCCCATGGTGGGACTGTGGGTCCAGGTTCAGAACTGATTGTAAAACGTGTGAGAATCGGCTGATGCTAATCCCGGCTGTCCAGATGTCCGGATTTTCCGATTGCTCGAATCAATCTCAATCCCAGCAGCAGGCTCACGACGCAACCCGACACTCCAAGAAAGGAAACATTGTGCAGACCAAAATGAGACTCGTTTTGAAAGAAGAGTGGCGGCACGCTGCGGCTGAGCATCAGGGAGGATCCCAAGAACAAGGCACTGGCAAGCATGCCCATGACAAGTCGATTGACAGAGGGCGCCAGCCCGCGATGTTCCAGGTGAACATCCAGACGACCCGTGCGAATCTGGTCAACAATTTCCATCAGCCGGCGGGGAAGCACTTCGGCCAGGTATTCCAGCTCATTGTAAAGTCTGTGAAGTTTCTTGATGCGTCGAGCGGGCGACAGTCGGCGCCACATGATTTTCTGGCGAAACGGCGCCATGACCTGGATCAAACTGAAGCGAGGGTTTATCAAGCGTGCGGTTCCGTCCAGGGTGACGAGGGTCTTGATGAGCATCGCCATTTGTGTAGGAAGCGTGATCTCGTGTCGTCGAATCATCTCAGTGATTTCGTTTAAAGCACCGCTCAAATCGAAGTGGCTGAGAGTTTGTGCGCCGTAGTCCGCTACAAAATCTCCCAGGTCCGAAGTCAACGACACCTCATCGAGATCAGGAGGCGTGGCACCGACACGCATCACGATCCGGGTCAATTGGCTGGCGTCTCGACTGATGATGGCTAGCAGTATTTCCTCGATGTCCTCACGCAGGCGCTCGTCGATGCGCCCCACGTTGCCGAAGTCGAAAAGTCCAATGACATTTCCGGGCAAGATAAGGAGATTTCCGGGATGGGGGTCGGCGTGGAACATCCCATGGTCGAAAATCATCTGCATGTAGAGTTCGCCACCGCGACGGGCGACTTCTCCCAGGTCGCAATCGGCAGCCAGCAGAGCGGCGGAGTCCGATAGCTTGATGCCTTCCAGTTTTTCCATCGTCAGGACATGAGGAGTGGAAAACTCGCTGTGCGGTTTGGGAATACACACGGAAGCCTGATCAGCAAATTGCATGGAAAATTGCTGGAGATTCCGCTCTTCACGTCCAAAGTCCAACTCGCGTCTCAAGGCTCTTTGAAACTCGGCCACCGTGGCGACAGGACGATAGGGAGAAAACTCCGGTAAGCGTTCGGCCAGTTGCGCCATGCCAGCGAGTATTTCGAGGTCCTTTTGAACGGTTTTTTGAATTCCTTTTCTCTGGACTTTAACAACGACTTCTTCACCCGATTTTAGTCGGGCTGCGTGCACCTGCCCAATCGACGCCGAAGCTAACGGGATCTCGTCGAAGTCGGCAAACACGTCTTCGATAGGTTGTCCCAGTTCCTGTTCGACTGTTTCCCGCACCGTTCTGGGGGGATCGGCTGGAACGTCCGATTGCAGACGTGAGAGTTCCTCCGCCAGTTTTACGCCCACTACGTCAGGTCGCGTACTCAACAATTGGCCCAATTTGATAAATGTCGGACCCAACTCGGTAAGTGCCAGACGGATACGCGCTTCGTGCGTGTGGTGTGTCAGGCTTTCTCCTGCTTTGCTCTTGAGCAAGCCTTTTGCAAAATCAATCGGCACGCGGCTTAACCAGTCGGCCAAGCCGTACTTGCTGAGCACAGCAATGATCTCGGTCCAGCGATTGACGTGTCGGTAGAATTGCGGGATCGAACTGATGTTCAGCAGACCGAGCTTTGTGGAACCTTTCCGATGCATGGTATCGAATGCCCCGCCGCAAGGGTTTTCCGCAATGCTACCAGACGTTGTCGCCGTCCAGCAGGTGACGCCACCGAAGCGTCGCTCAGGGTGATGCCTCAGGCAGCTGATAGCCTGTTTTAGTTAACCGGATTCGGTACAAGCTGGTACCCGCGGTAATGTACAAGGTTGTCCGTTCAGCACCTCGCCCGAACCCTACGTTCGTTGGTACTTCTGTCTTGATGTAAGCCAGTTCATCACCCGCGGGTGAGTAAACGCAAATGCCGGGGCGTGTCTCATCACGAACCGCGGCATACAGGTTGCCTTCGGTGTCGACAGTTAGTCCGTCCGGGCCATCTTCAGGGGAATAGTCCACAAATTCCTTACGGAAGGTGGCCGTTCCCTCGGGGGTCAAATCATAGGCAAGCAAGGCCATTCGTCCTTTGCGCGTAGGTGCATCTCCCAGGCGTCCGATGCCAAAACTCCCGTTGTCGTTGCTCACGACGTACAAACTTTTCTGGTCGGGTGAAATGGCAACCCCATTGGGTTTTCCAACGTCGGTGAGGATGCGGTGGATCGAAGCATCCGGGTCGATGCGATAAACGCCCATGACAGGCTGATCCATTGGTTCGTGGCCCAGATATCTGGGATCACTGAAATAGATGCGTCCTTTTTCGTCGATGGCCAAATCGTTGGGTGCGTTGAAGCGACGTCCCTCGTAGTACGCACCCAGGATCACCGTTTTTCCCGTCTTCATGTTCGTGCGAGTCACCCGGCGACCGCCATCATCGGCTCCTTCGCAGACAACCATGTTCCCATGGGAATCGAACTTGATGCCGTTGGACATCCCGCTTGGAGAGCGAAACACGGAGGCTTTGCCGCTACGAGGATTGAATTTCCAGATGTGTCCGGCTTCGGGATTTCCTTGCTGGTCCCGGGTGCTGTGCGTAAATGTGATTTCACTGAAATAAATCATTCCATCCGGCGCAGAGATCACGCCTTCGGTAAGGCTCCGCGTCGTGAAGAGCTTTTCGAGTTTGGCGCCGGGCGCAACGATTGTTTCGGCCGGACAGGGAAGGGCAGAAAGCGAAGGGACTGCCACCGCCAGTAAAGCGAAGCGAACGAGCGGAAGGAACTTGTGATGGGGTGGGACGTTTTTCATGGTGAGGGCCTCGGGAGCAAGGTTATGAAGGCAGGTGCCTGCGAATGAACAAAACGCGCTGAGTGATAAGACGTCTAGTTTTATCATATATCTCTGGTCGGCACAGCATGCTATGCCATGCCTACGTACCAGACACCCGGAAGAGGAGTAGCCGGAAGGCAATTTGCACGCCGGGAACACGTGCCCGCTGCTTGCTAGATTTTTCCCGCCGTTTTTACGTATCTGACTGGGTTCAGAGATGTCGTCAGTCGTTCAATGAATTGTTGTTGCTATCCCCGCCGTTTGCTCCTTCATCCGTCAGCGAACGAACCTGGTTCAAGAGATCGTCGACCGAAGTGTTTTGCAGTTCAGAGAGTCCCAGATCCTTGGCAACTTGTAATCCGGCGCCGTATTGTTCGACCAGGTTCAACAATAGGTCGCGGCTAGGACCCAGTTGTTCCAGGAGTTGGCTACCCTCGGCGATTTGCTGGTTAGCACTTTCGAGTTTCGTTTGCGCCTCCTGGAGTTTCGTTCGTGTCTCCTGGAGTTCCGCGAAGATACTTGCATTCTCCTGCTGAAGGCTTTCGTGCTCAGCTTGAAGTTCGTCCAAGCGTGATTGCAGTGACTGGGTCTGTCCAGTGCCGCAACCCGAAAGACCGATGGCAAGTGTCACGTAACACGAGAGTCGTGTAAGAGTCTGCATGAAGAAATTCCTCGAATGAAGAGCGTGTGGATGGAACCCAGGCTATAATAAGAGCTTTAATTGTAACATCTGTTCACGCGGAGTCAGTGGTGCTCCACTCAATCCTTTCTTCATCTGCCGTCGATGGGCCAAACCTGGAGATGGTTCCAGGGGGCCCTATTTGTGTTGCCGGGGGTGGTGGCATGTTGAGCCGTTCAGTTTCCAATCACTGGGAACTCAGAGCCAGGCGGCCCTGTAACGTAGGTTCGCCAGCCGAACCTCACTTAACAAGTTTCTGCAAAGGGACCGACGTTTGAAAATTTGTGCCAATTAACACTGGAATCAATAGTTAGTTTATGGTAAATATGCGCAATCGGGTGGCTGAGGCGGGTTTCACAGGAATGGCCAGCCGCTGGTATTTGTCCGGCTGTGAATTCGGAAAGTTGACAAAACATGAAGGTTCAGCTCGTTTCATTGATGGTTTTCGTTTTCCTTCTGACTCTGATTTCGGGAGAACGGGCTATCGGCGCGCCGAGCACAGAAGTGCCGAAAGATGTTCTGGAAGCGATGGGTCTCAGTGACCTTATCGTGGTTCCCGGCGAGGAACACCCGGAGGACCTTCCGGCTCCTCAAACGCCGAGTTCCAAGAGTCAGAAAGCAGCAACTGCTCCTGATGTGGATGCTCAGCGCAGCGGAGAATCTTCTGGGGACGCAGCAAAGGGAACCGAAACGGAACGAACCGAAACGGAACGAACCGAAGAGGAACGAGCCGAAGAGGAACGAGCCGAGGCGGAACGAACCGAAGAGGAACGAACCGAGGCGGAACGAACCGAGGCGGAACGAGCGGCAAGGTCCCGCCTGGCCGCGGCGAATCGAAAGGTTGAGGCAGTGTCAAAGAAGGTGGTGGCTGCCAGGTTGGACCTCGAACAAACACAACTGGTTGTTTCCACTTCCGAACTGGAAGTCAGGCAAGCACTGCAGGTGGTTGACGCTGCCAATGATCATGTTCGGCAGGTGAAGCAAGAGCTTGACGACGTTCAATCGGTTGCCGAAACCGTCCAACTTGCGATTGCCCAGCTCAAGGAAAAGATGGTGACGTTGACAGAGGAGGGCGAGGTTCTTGTGGACAAAATTAATCTTCAACTGACCTTGATTAAAAGGCTCTTCCCGATTCAGGAGGAACTGAAGAAAGTAGTTGAGGAGTCGCAAGACCAGGAGGTTGCCGAAGCGCTATCCAGCCTGGGACAAGTGCTGGTGAAGAAAAATGGGCAAGCGGTGCAGTATCGTGATGGATACCATGCGATCAACCGGAACTTTGAAACGTTGAGCTCCAAGTTGGCGACTGTGGAGAATCAAGCCGAGGGACATCAGAATACGATAGAGTCAACTCGCCTGGAGCTTGCAGATGCCAATCAGAGATTTGTTGACGCACAGAACCAGGCCGAGGAGAAGCAGGAGGCACTGGTTTCTATGCAGGCACAGGTAGAGCAAAGGACCGCGGCAGTTGAGTTAACTTTGGAGGAGCTGCGACTTGCTCATCTGGGTGTGGAGCAAATGGCTCTCGAGATGAAGGATATAGAGTCATCTCCCGCCGTATTGCCGCAATCCGAGTCGGTCGAAGATGTGGATGAGGCTATTTAACGACGGACGAGTCCTCGTTCGATTCTGGAATAGCGGGTTTGTCAGGTAACGCAACAAGCTCCAACTGGTCGCTGTTCTTCGCACGGAACTCGTAGCGGCGACCCGCCATCAGTGTAAAGTCTCTTGTCTGGCCGCCGTTTTCGAAACGGCATTGAAACGGATAGGACACTGCAAAACGAAGAGGTTTGTCGGGCAGGGATTCGGCGGACTTACTCCACCTGCTGTAGGGACCCTTGGTCTGGTAGCTAATGATTTCGTCCGTCCGGTTGATCACTTGGATTCCGGCGGCCGCGAATTGCGCGGTGAGTTGTTGTCCATCCCATTCGACGGCGTTCATGCGCAAACGGTCTTCACCCAGTGCCAGATCGTCAATCGTGGCTGAGGTTAGCGGGCCAGTGGCAATCCATTCGGACCACGCGGACGAGAAGATTTCTCGGATGCCATCGGTGTTAATTTCCGGATCCAGCGGTTGGTAGCCGGAAGCGAAGCTGGCAGTGACGTCGACTTCGGGCGAGTCTTTCCACTGCAGGGCCACGGCCCGTGTATCCAGTGTGGGGCGTTCGAAAGCAATTTGGGCGTTTTGTCGGACATCGGTCTCGATCTTCAAAAACGGTGTGGTTGAGGCGACCGAGGGTCCAGTGGACAGGGAAACCTCGCAGATGATTTTATTGAGCTGGAAGGACAGGGAGTTGTCGACATTCTCAGGGCCCGGTTTCAATCGTAACGGCCCTGACATCACCAGTTCTGAACGTACTTTGACATTTTCATGGCGTGCGAGGTCCGGAACGAGTTTCACAAGGGCTTTGGCATCGGCCAGGGGTTGCAGGCTCTTCAGTGGCAAGTCGACGATGAGAACACGCGCTACCCCCGCGTCAATCAATTGCTGGGAAATAGGTTCCACCACGGAAGTCTGAAACGAGACTGCAAAATTGGAACCCGTGGCCGCCAGGTCGGTGGCCGGTTGCATGTTCACCCGGCGAGGTCCTTTCGCGGCCTCTTCTTTGCTCAACGCTGCGACAGAAATGCCGATTCCCAGGGTTGCCCCATTCTCGTCCACCACAACCCTGGATGGCCAGGCTTTCACCCGAGGAGCATAGACCGGCATGGGCCACAGGGTCCGGATTACTTCTTCAGCCCGTTCAAAGGGCATGGATGCAGTCACCTTGTCCAGTGCGTCAGGAAGCGCGTTAATGAATTGGCTTTCGATGTTTCGTTTGTCACGAGAAAATCCCTGTCGTAGTCCACTGGTGACTCGTTCGCGAGTCATGCCAGCCCCGCTGGTCGACACCCACTCGGGATTTCCTACGCGCCAGTTGTCCGATGGGATGGTGAATTGTGTGTCTTGCAGGTGCAGCTTAAGCTTCTGGTTTTTGATTTCGGGTTGAATGAGGCATTGGATTTTAAGGTCCCTCCGGTTCCCGAGTTGAATGGTCAGGGGTCCGCAGCTTGCAGACCGTCCCGATCCCCGAACGGTGGTGTGTTCGATGTGGATGTTGACATCACGGGCACGCAAAGTCACGGCTAATGTGCCATCGGCTTGCGGTATCAGTTGAGCTCGTCCTAGTTTTCCATCGTAACGGATTCCTGAAAAATGAATCGACATGGGGCCGACTTGGGTCTGGGTTGTCATTTTCCGGTCCGGAATTGTTCCGCGAAGCATGTCTGCGGCGGGCATGCGTGGCACGGCATGTCCCAGGATCTTGAGCATCTCCGGGCCCAGATGCAACGTCGCCACATCGGGGATTTCGAGTCCTGCCACGAACGGATGGTCCGGGTCGTCCACAGGGGTGGTTTCGGGGACCAGGTCAAGCGGAGCCTCGCTCGTTGCAGCGGGTGTCACCCCGCGCTTGTGAAGTAACAGCCAGTCGTAGAAGCTGTTCAGGTGCAGGGCAGTGTCTTCGGCGTTGTGTCCAATACCGGCCAACTCAGAATAGCGAGGTTTTCCCCCTGCCTTGCGAATCGCATCGATGATGGCGCGAGATTCGCTGGCCAGGACGATGCGATCTTCCAATCCGTGGAAACACCAGATAGGAAGATCTGTCAACCTGCCAGCCAGTTCGGGACTTGCGCCACCGGACAAGGGTGCGATAGCAGCCCATCGTTGCGGGTCGGAGGCTGCTTGCAACCACACGCCGAACCCTCCCATCGAGGTGCCTATCAGATAGACGCGGTCTTCATCGGCCCCATAGTGATCGATGACCTCTTGCAGAATAGCCAAAGCACGTTGGCCACTAGGATGATCGGGACTCCAGGCTTGACGAATAGAAGCCTGAAGGTCATCACATTGAGGGAAGACAGCGAGAAAAGGAAAGGTCGTTTGTCGAGCTCGAATGGCGGAGGCCAGTCCGGCGTCGAGTTGTGAACGCCCGTCATTGCCCCTTTGTCCCGCACCGTGAAGAAAGAGAATCACCGGCAACGATTTCTCGTCGTTGACATGTTGCGGCACAAAAACGACGTACTTGCTCTCCTCGGAGTCACCACGATGAGTGCGCGACAGGAACCCGGTTTCATCACCCAGTAAAGTATTGCAGCCAAGCAATCCCAAGCAACAGATGAATAGAAAACGCAATCTTTTTAAAGCCACGATGGTATTCCCTTCCGTCGTACTTCACGGGTATCAATGTAGAAAAAAGTCGCAAGTGTTTTCGTCACAGAATCAGCCCCGTCGGGTAGGCTTCACCGACCTTTCCGCCACCGGGTGCCGGGCCGGGTCAGTCCCGTTCTGTTGTCAACAGAACAACGGCCAGGCAGCCAGGGGACCAAGTGAATCATTCACGAAAAAATGGGCGAAGCAGCGCTGTTGCACTGTAAATTAGCAATTTTTGCTTGTTTTGCGGAGAGCCATAGGGAACATGCAGATTGGAGAAGTTTTGAAAAAAAAGTAAACTCGTGTCGGTGTAATGACTTTCGATAGATCCCTGCACGGGAGAATTGCCTATCCCAGGGTATCCAGGGCCTTTCTGAATATCTGGCGAACCTGGTCACCTGCCCAAGTGGCTTCCAACGCCTGTCGGAAAGTTGCTTCGAGGTCGGTGTCAGCCGAACTGGATATTCGCTCCTCACAGCGAACCAGGGCAACAGCCACGGCGGTCAGGTAAACGATCGGAGCGATTTGCGGAGGCGTCTTGTCGCTCTTGGACCGCATCAAATAAGTGGCCCAGTCCTTCACCGATCGCAGCACCTCGATCGGTGGCGATGGATGCTTCAGCAAATCTTCCAAAGTGGTAATCGGTTTGTCCTGATCGGATGTCAAAGATAGTAAACCAGCTGTGGGTCTCGGAGAGACATCGGCGAACTGAACACAAAGCGGGGTTTTTAATTGGTGCTCGAACAAAGCGGCGAGCTGTTCATGGGACCATGGAGAGTGTTCGTCCTCGTTCCAATTCAAGAGGCCCGCCAGTCGTTGGATGGCACCTAGGTCCAATTGTCTGGCAGCAAAACTCAGTATTTCAGGGAGGTCCAGTTCGGTCTGGTCGGTGGACGTAAGGATCTTTTTCAGCTCCCGGACTTCTCCGTCCAAGGCGCTTTCTTCGGTGACGTAGGGCCCCAGTCGTGTGAGCAATGCGCGTCGAAATTGTCTTTTGGCTGTGATGAATGCGTTTGAAGCCTGGGCAGCAGAGTCGAACCCCAGGCGGTCAACGAGGTCTTCGTACGGAGTGGGCACGTCGCCCCAAAGCAGGGGAGCGAGCAGGCGTTCTTCAAACAGACTCCAGATGTGTTGCTTGTCACTATCGGCACAGGACTCCTTCAGGTCGGACAAGGCATCTACCAGGACGTTTCGGGCCCAGATGGATTTGAAGATGTCGACATCTTTTTTGAAAGGATGATCGGGGTCTGCCGATCCCAATTCGTCGAGACTTCTTGCGCCGGGCGTCACGGCGTCTGTCGCCCTGGTATGTCGGTACCGGTCAACGAGAAAATGGTTCAAGGAGGTGACGAGTAACGAACGGAAACGACCTTTGCTGTGATCGGCCCGGTTGAGAAGATTTCCTTGCAGGATCTTCTCGGTTACGAAATCGTGTAGCAGGTCTTCTGCCTGGTGAGGATTGATTCGACGGCGATAAACCAGGTACGTGTGCAGCGCTGGCATGTAGCTTGTGAGGAGGTTTTCCAGGGCGATACGACGTTTTGATCCCTCCTCGCCCCCTGCCACCTCGATCAAGGACCAGCGAGTGCTGTCGAATTCATGACGTTGAGGAGAAGGACTGTCCACGATATTTCGACCTGGAGGACCCGAGTGCCAAATCTCTCTAAAGTGTAGTTCAGGTCCTCTTGCCAAGCAATAATGCAAATCACGAGTCAGAAACATCGTGTCGGCTGAAAAAAAAGTGGGGAACGTGCAGGATGGGCCGTCCCGTTACGTAGTAATTGATAGAGAACGTTAAAGATCACAGCAACGCCAGTTCGGTAAGCCTAAACGGCTCCCGAAAACCGTTGGCGTGGCTGTCTGACACGAGGAATTAATGTTGGGACGAAGTTCCCGTGGAATGGCGATTGCCTGTGTCTACCGGGCATGTCAGGGGCCGAAAACGGGGCGGCCAGGCTACTTGGCTTTGCCAGGAGAAACTGCGGGTGGGCCTGAATTGTAAGCAATAGCAACATCAAAGGGGGAAGCATGATCCGGCGATGTGAAGATAAAGCTGAAGGCCTGGCAGAAATGTTTGATGACCATGAATCTTTCAAAAAGATTCGTCGGCACCAGCGGGTGCTCATGCCGGTGTCCGGGAGTCGCTCTTCCATTCGTGGAGCCAGGCGAAGCCGACTGTCGAAGGGGATGAAAAGAAGTTCTCGGCATGAATCGGAAGAATATTCGTTTAGAAAAAAAAAGTACTTTTCCAGAGTAAACATCCTGTTAAGTGTTGGACATCAAGACGGCATCGATGACAGACCGGGACGTTCGGAAGTTGGTTCCCGGATCTCAGAAAGACGAAAGTGTTCTACCGGGAAAAGTCGGTGAGGACACCTCTGGTCTGCGCGCGGCTGAGAGCTATCTACTGCCGTTGCACAGATTTCCACGCTCGGACGATTGGCCAGGCGGGGCTGCCTGCTAACGAAGGTGGCCCCGTCCTGGCGCTTTTGGTACCCCAGTCCGGCAGTCCGGTGGTTAGCCGGGCCCGAAAGGCCCGGTACATTTCTCCCCATGTGACCCGAAACCTCGGACTGCCGGCTTTTGGGGGACCACATCGGTAGTCGCAGATTTGCTCCATGTTGTTTAGACTGTTTCTCTTGAGCAGCCACCTGACACGGAGGATCATCCCACACCATGACCAGCCGACCGAAAATCGTTGTGCTCGACGGCTACGCCCTCAATCCCGGAGACCTGGACTGGAGCGGCCTGGAGGCTATTGGAGACTGCACTGTCTACGACCGGACACCGCCCGAGGAGACGGTGTCGCGGGCTCAGGGTGCGGAAATTTTACTCACCAACAAGACGCTGCTGGGTCGGGATGAGGTCGAGGCACTGCCCTCTTTGAAATACATCGGTGTTCTCGCGACCGGATTCAATGTCGTCGACCTGGACCTTGCCAGAGAACTGAACATTACCGTCACGAATATTCCCACCTATGGTACGGACTCAGTCGCCCAAATGGCCTTTGCCCTGTTGCTCAGTTTGACCCAGCGCGTTGATCACCATGCGCGCACGGTTCGGGAGGGGCGTTGGACGACTTGTCCTGATTTTTGCTACTGGGACTATCCGCTGATTGAACTGAGTGGTTTGAAAATAGGTATTGTTGGCTTTGGTCGCATCGGACGGGCAACGGGAAAATTGGCCCAGGCCTTCGGGATGCAGGTGCTGGCCTACGACACGATAAAGATTCCGGCCACGGAAGGGGTGGAGATTGTTGATCTTGACACCCTCTTTCGAAATGCTGATGTCGTCAGCTTGCATTGCCCCTTAACACCTGAAACGGAGAAGTTGGTCAATCGTGAGCGGTTGGCCGTGATGAAGGA
>PBTE01000132.1 GCA_002726515.1 Planctomycetaceae bacterium
GGCGAGGCTGTAACGCCCTTCCGGATCGTTGGGTTTCATGCCGGCTGACTTCAGCTTTGCCAGTATGAAGTGATCAATCGGGTTACTCGCCCATTTCTTCACACCCGGCGGTTCTGGCAACCTGGTTTTCTGTGGCTTGATGAAAGACCAGTGTTCTTCCCAGTTAGCGCCCGCATCAATCCAACGAATCAATTGTTGTTTGTTCTCCGGCGAGAGTTGCTCGTCCGATTCCGGAGGGGGCATCATGAGGTCGGGATCGTCACTAAGAATACGTACGACTAGTTCCGACGTTTCGGCTTCGCCTGGCACGATGGCACCGGACGCGAACGCTCCTGCGCGGGTGTCCAGTCGTAATTCACCCTGGCGGCTGGAAGAATCAGGACCATGACATGCAAAACAGTTGTCCGACAGCAGGGGACGGATCTGTTGATTGAAACGAATCTCCGACGCTGGTTGCGAGTGTTCCGCAATCAGGCTCTGCGTCGGCATCATCAGAGTGAACAAGGTGATCCAGGGGGTGAATTTCATGAACCGGGCCTCGCTAAACCTGACCATTGTCGTTCTCTAATTTTAACAGGAACGAGACCCGCACGGTAGTGAGAGCGATCATCCTTTGGAGGGTAATCATATGAACCGGGCTCCTTCTATCTGGGCGAATGACCATGTGGCGAGTAAAATCCAAGACCAGGCAGAAGCCTTCTGTCTTTCCCCTGTACCGGACGGGGGAAAGCGTTTCCCTTTGAAAATAATTGGAAAGTACCGCTACTTCCACGGCCCCGGGTGTAAGCAGGATCCAATGCCTGTGGAACCGGTTCACCATTTCGCTACTGACGATTCGCTCCTGCATCCAGCAAACGCCGAGGATTTATGAAAGAAAAAGTTGTATGAAAACCAGCCGTACGAAAAACCTGCCGCCATTTTTTACTCAGGTCATCGGTTCCCTTCCACGACCACATCTGGTGCGGGACCTGGTTGACCGAAGAGAGACCATGGCGATCGGCGAGTATGAACGCATCATGGACGAGATGGTGGTTTTTGCCATCCGTCTGCAAGAGCAGGCGGGTCTGGATGTTGTCAGTGACGGTGAATGGCGCCGGATTCACTACCTTGACGAGTTTCTTTATCGGATCGGAGGTCACCAGCGGGTAAGGCCCTACAGTCACCAGGGTGAAAAAAAACAGACGCTGGTGGTGACGACGAAGATGGAGGGGGGGGATCCTCTTTTTGTCCGTGATGCAGAGTTTCTCGTGCGGCACACAGACCGCTGTACAAAATTTGCATTGCCTTCGCCGTTTCTGATTGCCGTGCGCAAGTGGCACGAGGACTTCAGCACCGGCGCGTATCCGACCATGCAACATTACTTGGACCACCTGACGGAGCTTTTAGCAATTGAGGCCGAGGCCATTGCACAGACTGGAATAGACATTATTCAACTGGATGACCCGGCATTGACATACTTCTGTGACCGCCAACTGACGAGTTCCGGTAATTCGCATGACGACCGGTTGCAGCGCACATGGGAAATTGAGAGCCAGGTGCCCCAAGTCATTGCGGCAATCAACCAGGTTGCTGCCAACCTGCCGACAGAAGTCCACCTGCACTGTTGCCACAGTGTCTATAAGCGCCAAAGTGATGTGACGGGCGATTATAAGCCGATCCTCCCGTACCTTCATGACGCCAGAATTGATCGCGTGAATCTTGAATTCGCGTACCAGGGGACTGGTGAAGCAAATGATCTGAAAATGCTTCCCGACCACCTGGGAATTGGCATGGGAGTGGTCGATGTTCGCAGCCAGCGTTTACAAGCTGTTGAGGAGATCGAGAAACTGGGTGCCTCTGGTGCCGCCATCATTTCGCCAGCACGAATAGCACTTAATCCGGACTGTGGGTTTGCGCCCGACTACGGCGAACCACCAAGTATCGACGAGGCGTTTCTGAAGTTATCTCAATTGTCGCTGGCGGCGGGCCGGTTGCGAAAGCGGTTCGACGTGGAATCGTGAAGCATGCGCGCCGGATTTTGTCTGGCGGTTCCCGTATCGACCGAAATGTGCTGCAATAGGTGGTGCAACCGGGAGCGGAGCACCGGGGAGTGCGGTCGGGAACTATCGGTCTGCTACGCATAGGGAAGCATAGGAATTCGCGAGATGAAGCTTTGGGAGCCCTCTGCCGAGAAACGACAGCAAGCGAATCTCAGTCGGTTGATGAAGCAGGTTGAACAGCGGTATTCTCTCTCGTTCGATGACTACCATGCGTTTTATCAATGGACTATCCACCAGCCGGAACAGTTCTGGGCGGCCTGCTGGGATTTTTTTGAGGTGATTGTTTCGCGTCCCTATTCACGCGTTCTCGAGGATGCGGACAGGATGCCGGGAGCCCGGTGGTTTCCCGGCAGTCAGTTGAATTTTTCTGAAAACCTGTTGCGGTTTCGAGATGATCATACGGCACTCGTATTTTGGGGCGAAGACAAGGTGCGTTGCCATTTATCGTATGCCGAGTTGTACGACGCCACCACGCGACTGGCGGGTTTTCTGCGGGAACAGGGAGTGACTCGCGGTGACCGCGTTGCCGGCTTCATGCCCAATTTACCGGAAACGGTGATTGCCATGCTGGCCACCGCCTCGCTCGGAGCCATTTGGTCATCCTGTTCTCCTGATTTCGGGACGGAAGGAGTCGTTGAGCGTTTTGGCCAGATCGAACCTAAAGTGCTGATCACGGCAGATGGCTATTTTTACAAGGGACGCACTTTCGATTGCTCTCAGAAAGTAGATCAGGTTCTGCAAGCGATTCCGTCGATCCAAAACGTGGTGGTGGTCAATTATGTGGGAGATGTTTTGGGTGAAGAGAAGTCCATAGAATTTTCCCGGCGAACCGACCAGTGGTCGGACGTCCTTGAGGCTAGCAGCAACGAGAAACTCGACTTCGAACAGGTTCCTTTTGATCACCCGCTGTATATTATGTTTTCCTCGGGTACCACGGGAAAACCGAAGTGCATCGTGCACAGTGTCGGCGGGACCTTGCTGGAACATCTGAAGGAACACGTCCTGCACACCGATGTGAAACGTGACGACAACATGTTTTACGCGACGACCTGTGGGTGGATGATGTGGAACTGGTTGGTGAGCGGGTTGGCAACCGGTGCAACCGTCGTCCTGTACGATGGCTCGCCGATGCTGCACGGGCTTCAGATCCTGTTTGAAATGGCCGATGCTGAACGGGTGAGCGTGTTTGGAACAAGTGCGGGTTTCATTTCGGCCATTAAAAAAGCAGGTCTGAAACCTGCTGATTCGCACCGTTTGTCAGCACTGCGGGCGATCCTTTCAACTGGTTCGACACTGGCCCCCGAATGCTTCGACTACGTTTACCACCACATCAAAGGTGACATTTGCCTGTCATCCATTTCAGGAGGGACGGATATCATAGGTTGTTTTGCCCTGGGATGTCCTCTCATTCCCGTCTATCGAGGACAACTGCAGGCTCGTTCTCTGGGTTACGCGGTGAACGTGTTTGACGATCATGGGAAAGCCGTGTCCGGCCGGAAAGGGGAACTTGTTTGTACGGCTCCTTTTCCTTCGATGCCCGTTTCCTTCTGGAACGATCCCGATGGGTCGAAGTATCACCGGGCATATTTCGAGCGTTACCAGGGAGTATGGCATCACGGTGACTACGTTATGCTAACCGCACAACAGGGAATGATTTTTTATGGACGTTCAGATGCGGTTCTGATGCCGGGTGGAGTTCGCATCGGGACCGCTGAAATCTATCGGCTCGTGGAGACGATCGGTCAGGTGAAAAATAGTATTGTGATTGAACAGGAGTGGAACCAAGACACGCGGGTCGTCTTGTTTGTCCAGTTAAGTGAGGGGTTGGCATTGGATGACAAGTTGCGAGAACATATTCAAGCAGTCATTCGTGAAGGTGCCACACCCCGGCACGTGCCGGCAAAGATCATTGAGGTCGCGGACATTCCCGTCACGCGTAGCGGAAAGATTAGCGAATTGGCCGTCAAAAACATGGTGCACGGTCGTCCGGTAAAAAACGCCCAAGCTCTCGCCAATCCGGAATCATTACAATGCTTCCGTGATCTGGACGAATTGACATGAGCAGGCCATCCCGGAAAAAGCCATCAACGTCCGCGACGGGGAGTCGGCGCAGATCATCAGGAACCTGCCAGAGGGAGGTGTTCTCCGACTGGTGGGTGTGGCTGATTTGGATGATGCGCCCGCTCGTCGGCCCGGGATGAACAGCGAATGATCCTGCTGATGAGAAGATGTTCCATCCACACGGTTTTGCCGGGTGGAGTGAGAAACCTTCTAGCGGATCACGGCGAAAAGCAGGCTGCGCTCTTTTTCTTTTCCCTTGGATGTGTGTCCTGGAAACTGGCTGTAGAGATTCTCAAAAGAGAGGTTGTCCCTTCCGGTTTTTCCCGATCAGTCAAACACTTCCGGATTGACAACAAACCGAGGCCTCTTGCCACTTAAATGGGCCGCCATATCATCTGCCATGGAACGCAGGATGTTCGCCATGGCGGAGTGCGTGACTGCCATCTGGTGGGGCGCTGTAAGGCATTTGTCGCATGCGAAGATCGGGTGTGTGAAGTCCGGCGGCTCTGGCTCAAACACATCCAGTGCCACGCCCGCGAGTCGTCCTTCTTCCAACGATTCGAGGATTATGTCGAGGCTCTCGATGACCCCTCCACGAGCGAGATTGATTAAAAACGCTCCTTTTTTGATGCGCGCCAATCGCTCACGACTGATCAGTCCTTTGCTCTCTTCCGTCTCGGGGCAATGCAGACAGATGAAATCCGATTCGGCCAGCAGGTCGTCCAATTCGACCAGTTCTGCCTGGACACTGTCGGCTACGTCTTGCTTCACAAAAGGGTCGTAAGCCAGAATCCGCATCTCAAACGGCTGGGCAAACTTGGCCAGCAATTGGCCGATACGTCCCAGGCCAACGATTCCCAGGGTCGCTCCGTACAAATCGCCTCCTTTCGACTCGAATCGGCTCTGCCAATTTCCAGCTTTCATTTGTTGATCCCAATGCGTCAACTTCTTAGTCAGTGCCAGCATGTACGTCATGGAAGCTTCTGCCACCGCCCTGGCTCCGGCCCCGGGGGCGTAGACGACCGGCAGGCCACATTCTGTCGCTGCCGCGATGTCAATATTGTTGTAACCGACTCCGGTTCGACCAATGATCTTCAAAATTTTGCTGCGACGGATGATATCGGCATTGATGGCTGGGACTCCACGTACGGCAAGTGCGATAGCCCCCTCGATCCATTCAAGAAGCGTTGATTCACTGTTGTCGGGAGCAAATACTACTTCGCCGAATTCTCCGAGCACCTGAGTGGAATATTCGTCCAGTGGGCCTGTTGCCAGAATGTGATTTACCGGCATCGAATTCTTCTTTCTGATTTGTTAATCGAATGCAAGCGGTATTGCCACCGAAACAATACAAATGTTCCTGCTGGAACCGTCATCGGAGGGTTCCTGGGTGATCGTCAAGCCTGTTCCGATACCAACGGGATACTTTTTATCGAACGATCTCAGGCACCGCCGGGCGGTGCCCGCTGTGCCAGTCGTTCTGTTTGTATCTTTTCCTGTGGCTACAATATTTTGACGTTACCTGCCTGTCGATCTGGTGAAAAGGGAGCACTGGTGAAGTTGCGTTTTCGTGTCAGAACGACCGGCGGCGTCCTGTCTCCTGTTCGGTGGCACCCCTTGAACAAGATCGAGAACTCTTCGCCGTCACGAGGAGGATTCCCAGTCTAAGGGAGTGTTCCAAAGAGGTCAACGAACGATCCCAAAACTCCCTGTCGAAACCACTTCTTGTTTCAAGCAGAGGATGGTACAATGCCGCTGGTATTCGTTTTCCAGCCAAATCGGAGATCTAACTGTGGATGCGACACAACATCAAAGTGTTCCCGACGATGAAATTACGGGAAATCAGGTGTGGATGGAATCATTCGATGCCGAGACGCGGCGTCAACTGGTGGAGGAAGATCGAGACGCTTGGCGGACCTTTGTGACGCTGTTGCTGTTCATCGTGATTGGTGGCGTGTGTCTGGGGCTGTTAGGGGTCGTGTTGTGCGTTTGGCTGTGAGTGGATAGTGCCCAGATTCAATTGGCCCACCAGAGCGTGAGTCCTTGCGACTGCCATTTTTCTAGAATGAGGACGAGTGTCCTAGTCGGTTTTGTAAAGACCCGGGCGGTTCGCGCGAAGGAAATCGATCGGTAACTCCGTGGTTTGTTGCGTTGCTAAATCAGCTAAGGCAGCACCCAGGATGCAGGCGAACTTGAAGCCGTGTCCGGACAAGCCGGCCGCGAAGCAGACGTTGTGATGATCAGGATGTCGGTCCACGATGAAATGTTCGTCAGGCGTCATCGTGTACATGCAGACTTTGTGGTCCAGCGATCGAGTGGTCAACGGAGCAACACAGCCCGACACGAAATTGTCGAGTCGTTGTTGATCAGACTGGCTGATTCGTTGTTCCAATCGGGATGGATGGGAGATTTCTACGCCGCCACTGTGCTCCGCAACTTTCACTCCTCGATGGTCGATCTGCGGAAATCCGTAAAAGCATCCTTCCGGGAGTTCAAAAAAGAACGTCGGGCAGCCCCGTTGTTGCTGCATTTCCGAGCTCGGGCTGACGTACCATTGAAGATGTTTGACGAGAATGCGGAGCGAAGTTCCCAAGCTGGCGAGCACTTCCTCACTCCACGCTCCGGCCGTGACAACCAGTTGGCCGGCTGAATATTCGGCCCTCGTGGTGCGAACCGTGATTCCACGACTGGTGGCATTCCATTCCACGACCTTTTCATCAGTAAGTAGTTCCGCACCGTGTTGTTGTGCCAGCTGGAGGTGAGCCAGGACACATTGTTCGACCAATAAGTATCCGGCATCGTTTTCAAAAATTCCCACATAGCCCGATGGAGAACGGAACATGGGAAAACGATTGCGAATGTCATTTTCGGAGAGCCTGTCGACTGTCAGATTGTGCTTTTCTACGCTGGCCAGTACTCCGGGAATCAGTACACCGTCGGGCGGGCCGACTTCCAAGAGGCCAATCCGGTGAAATAGTTTTGTGCGAATTTCCGATTCCAGGGCGTCCCAGGACTTGTAAGCCTCCTTGACGAGCGGTACGTAGTCGGGGTGCTCGAAGTACGCTTGGCGAATCATGCGAGTTTGACCGTGTGAACTCCCCTGATCGTGGCCGTGTGAAAAACGGTCCAGCCCCAGAACTCGGTGGCCACGTCGAGCCAGGTGGTAAGCGGCCGCGCTTCCCACTCCCCCTGTCCCGATCACGATCGCGTCATAGGTTGCCATGGGAAGAATCCTCGGCTTGGGTCCCCGGGATAAGTGAATGTTTGTGTATCAGGGTAGAGGCGACGGACTTCCAGGTCGCCCGTTCCGGTGACATGTGGCGGCGACCACAAATGTGCTGGTTTCGTGCAGTGTCCGGGGAGCCCGTACTCAAACAAATGGCAATCCGATGTGCCGGGTACGGAGGCCATGGAGGGGCAACTGTCGAAATCTCAGGCCGGCCCGGCCGACGGTCAGAAAAGAACTGGAAAAAAAACCCGTTTTGTCGCTGGCTTGAACCGTTGCAACGCATAACAAAAAGGGGGTTGAACGGCGTTCCCTTCAACAGGCAATCGGTCTGTGATCCCAGCAATCTCATGGTTTCTTTTGGGCCACCGACAACGTCCTGCAGACTGACATTAGTTGTCGATTTCAAAAACAATAGAGGCTTGACCAAACTTCTGTCCGATGGTGTCTTCGACGGTGAGCTGCAAGGTATACTGACCGATCCCGAGTGTCTTCGGCATCCACATCCGATACGGGATGAAATAATCTCTCCTTCGATTGCGGCAGATCTCCGACTGGATGGGGAACACGTGGTTCGCCACCCGCTCTCCACTGGGTCCAATAATTTGATAGCTACCCTCAAGTTCGGTTTTGTACTGGCCGGACGTTTTCATGATCTCGGTTGCAAAATTGTCAATCTCGACATAGAGCAGCACTTCCTGATCGGATTGGAATACGTACGGTTCCATTTTCGCGTACCGTCCGTAACTCTCTACTTTGGAGCAGAAAGCAAGATTGCTGACGCGCAACTGACTGAGGTTCGCCAGGTGACTCACTGCAACTCGCAATTGTTGCAGTGACTCATCCGCACGTTTGTCAGCGACGGGCACCCCATTTGCGTCCAGATAGGTCTGTAGCGATTCGAACAGGTTCACCCAGAATTGTTGACGTTCAGAGTTGTTTAATTGCGGAATTTCCGTGATGGTATTCTGTTCAGGGGTTGTAGCCAAGTGAAGCATTCGCAGCAGTGCCTGATCCGACTCGTAAGCCAGGGAGTCGGGAGTCTGCCGTTGCGCTCTATCACTCAATTCAGCATTTAATTTAGGTATGGCGTCCCGGAGATGGCCCTGCCAATTCAACTTCGATGGGTCTTGCAGATCATCATTCCCTGCTTGTTGTACCCGAAAATCAGATTGCGGTTTCTCAAAAAGTTCCTCCGCACTGGACAGTGTCGGTTCGTCCACCACCATTGATTCTTTGTCCGTTTCTTGATCAGCACTACGGGCGTGTTCACTTTCTTTGAAAGGATTTTCCGTAACCTGGTTTGGCACTCGTGTGTTGTACGTCGAATGTTGCAGAACACTCTGTGATTCACGGAGCATATTGTGTTTGGTGTTGGATGGAACGAGTTCCAGACTCTCTTCCTCGATAGCTGGCTGGATTTCGATGCTCTGCTGGGTTCGATTGTCAGGACGGGCAGTCGAAACGAGGCGCAACTCGTTGATTTGTTCTTCACGATAGGTGAGGGCAGCGCGGATGCTCTTAGCCATGATAGGCCAGAATTGGGGATCGGTCTGTTTGAGGTTGCTCTTGAGTTGCTCGTACAGGTCGGCATCGATCTCTCGAACCGATGCCAGCTCTTCGAGAACTTCAGTCAACGTCACTGCCGTGACTTGCTCTGGTTCGACTTCAAGCTTGGGTGTTTCCAGCTGCTGGTTCTCGGAGCGGGTCGCAACCTGGACCTCTGATTTGTCAGGTTCCGCTTTTGTGGCTTGACTTGGTTGCTGATTCCCGGGTTGGCTAGACGCCAGGTCTTCAGGAGCCAATGGTTTGGTTTTACTGGTTTCTTTTTTTGCAATTGTTTTCTGAGGCGAAGGATGGGACTCCGGGTCCGTACCACGTTGACTCACCGCTGTCTGTTGCTTGTCCGTGCTGGGTTTCTGATAACGGCGATTTTGCTCTTGATGCGGACTACCAAGGAATCCGTTTCCCGGGCTCGAACAAATACAGCCTGTTGCCAGGGCAGTCAAAAACAGGGTGGAAACGATCAAGTAATTCGGACGCATGTGGATGTACCTAAGTCGGGCAATAAAGCTGCCAGAGAAGAAATCGCAGAACGGCCGTCGAAAAGCGGTGAAATACTAGAAAAAGGCTGCTGTGTCTGCAAGAGGAGATAGGTTGCTAGCTGCCGGATGTGGAAAGAATTGTAGCGGGTAGAAAGTGTGCGTGACTATTGAATTCACGAGAGAGTTGGCGGCAAAATTCTGGCGCCGATCGTTCCTTGACTCTAGCGATTTGCGGTCCGGCTAATGGGGCAGCTGGGCGGCGTTTGTAGACATCCGTATCACAAGTTTTTCCAGCACGAAGCGGGCCCGTGCGGGCGAGGAATGACTGCTCTTGAGAGCCAAATCAGCCTCCAGGAGCCAATGCTGCAATTGACCGGCTCGTTCGCGGCCCAGCTGTCGCAATTGCTGCTGCGACTTTTCAAATGCTTCGCGAGGCCACTTGCGAAAACCTGCCTGCTCTAAAGCTGCAGGTAAAGAGATTCGCTGCCGGTTACGTTCAGCCCGTTGGACAATTCGCGTAGCCGTTGCAAAGCGGCGGAGTGACCAGGAAATCGGACCAAACAGCGCCAATGGGTTTTCTCCGGATTGCAGTAATTGGTCGAGCTGACGGAGTGCCTCGGCCGCGTCGCCGTCCACGGCGGCGTCAATCAACTCCCAGGTGGTTTTTGTGCGCCAACCACCTACGATATCTACAACCATTTTTTCCGAGATGTTGCCTCCCAGTCCAGCAAACAAGGCCAGTTTGGCCAATTCCTGGTCGAGCATGCCCAAGGAGGGACCCACCAAGTTGAACAACAGTTCGGCAGCTCGTGGGGACAGAAGGGCTTCATGATGCTGTTTGCACCAATGACCGATCCATTCGAGCAGCCGGCGCTCGTCAAGAACTTTCCGCCGTCCGGCTGTTCGCTGGGGTGCTCGACATTCGATGGGAAGTCCCGTTTTTACGACGTACTTATAGAGTCGGGAGTTGGCCTGCCATGTGTCAACCTGCAAGACAAGAGTTCCTGTTTGCTTCGGGTGTTCCGCATAATCTTCCAATTCGGCACGGTAACGGCTCACGAACCGATCTGCTGCCTCGACGACGGTCAGCCGTTGGCTGCTCCCGAACAGGGAACGGGTCGAGAGTTCGTCAAGAACATCAATCCACGATGTTGTGTCACCTTCGAATTTTACAAAAGGAATCTCATCGGCGTTTTCTCCCAATACCGCGTCGCAGACCCGGTCCATCACGAGCTTTTTGAGGAACGGTTCATCTCCGAACATGACGCAGAAAGCCCTGACGGGATGAGTGGGTGGTTGCTCGAGGAAATCGAAGGCGTGAATCGTTTCTGACATCGAGACGTCCGGTTTGAGCTCTTTTGTCTGACAGGGTCAGCGTACCGTGCGTACCGCAAGTGAACAAGCACGGGTGTTCTCGCCAGCCAGAAGCTTTCATCTTCCGGAAACCAGACGTCAGGTTTGGATGATGCTGAAGCCGGTCTTTGCCGGGCAACATATCAGACAAAACACGATGTCTGCACGATTATCGGTGCCCAGCAACCCGTCGACATCCCATGATGGTCGAAATGTGCGACGCAGCGCTAGTGAATTTCGACCC
>PBTE01000133.1 GCA_002726515.1 Planctomycetaceae bacterium
CTGACCTATTTGACGACCGATTTACAGGACGTGCGGATGCCAGTCCAATTCGAATGCCCTCATTGCCTGGTGCTGATCGACCAAACCAAGGAAAACCGCGCCCTGCCGCGCGTCACCTGTCGGAAATGCGGAAAAGATTTTTCGACCCAATGGGCGCAAACGGAGGAAGACCGGGCATTGCCACGTGGTGCGGCCGTGAGCGAACGATTCGATTTGGCCCGTAAATTCTGTAATAAACTGTGGAATGCGTCACGATTCTCGCTGATGAACCTGAGCGGCTACACCGACGGGCCCATCGACCTCGGCAAGTTGACACTTGAAGATCGCTGGATCCTGAGTCGACTGAGTACGGTGACGCAGCAAGTCACTGAGGCACTGGAAGGATACCACTATTCCGAAGCCGCACGCACACTTTACGGTTTCGCCTGGGATGACTTTTGCGATTACTACATCGAGATGGCCAAGGTCCGGTTGTCAGCCACCGACGGTCAAACCACGACCCAACGCGTTCTGGCCCATGCGCTCGACACACTCTTGCGCCTACTGCATCCCATGATACCCTTTGTAACGGAAGAAATCTGGCAACTGTTGGGGCAAGCCGCTCCACAGCGGGGTCTCGACACAACAGATGAACCATCGACATTCCTGATGGCCGCTCCCTGGCCAAGCGTCCTGCCCCAATGGCAGGATGAGCAGACCGAACAACGCTTCGAGCGATTCAAGGATGTCCTTCGAGCCCTGCGACGAATACGCTCGGATCAGAACATTTCCAAGCGTAAACCGATTAAGTTTTCCGTCCGCTGCGATGCAGAAACGGTCGAATTGTTGCAACCGCTAGCGGCTTACTTTGAATCCCTGGAGTTTGCGACCGGGACCGCTTGGGGCGCGCAAGTAGAACCTTCGCCAAGCTGTGCTCAGGTGAAGCTGGCTGACATGGAAATTTTCGTGGACCTGGCGGGGTTGATCGATGTCGAGGCAGAAATGACCCGGCTGAAGAAAGAACTCGAAAGGGTTCACAAGCAGATTTCTGGAAAAGAACAAAAACTATCCAACGCGAATTTCGTTGATCGAGCGCCAGCCAACATTGTTGATCGAGAACGCAGCAGTTTACTTCAGTTGCAGCAACAAGCGACATCCCTGGAAGCTGCGCTGGAAACGAACGGCCAGGGCGGGGATTAAAAACGTAGGTGGCTTGAGCGCATGGTAATACGTGTCATCCTAAGGTAGGCTCAGAATGACAACTGGTCGCCAAAAGAGACTGCCGACAAGAAATAATCATTCTTCGAGTTGTTCCTGAACCATCAAAACGAAGTAAGCAGGGAGAATTTAGGATGCCGGAACAACATGTCGTGATGCAATCGATTTCGTGGCGGGATTTCTGTCCCTGGCTCATCCTTGTCCGCTGCTTCCGACTGGCCATTAGTTTTCAGTTGTTGTCCCTCGCTACGTTGGCAGTGCTCTTGACTCCCGTAGGCTGGTGGTTGTGTGGGCAACTGTTGTTTGAAGTCGACGATGGGAATTTCAAGAATACGGCTGACAATAATTATACCAGTCAAATCATCAACGAGTTGGCTAGTTGGCCGTCCGCTCAGGCAGTGACGATTCCTCCGCATGTGCCACGGTCACCTGAAGAAAGTAATCATTTCTATCAAGCCGTCTTTCGGATCGTCAGCCATGGCCCGGTGCTGGGTGTTTGGCGACGTCTGAACTTGCCGTTTCGCCATTTACTAGGGGAACAAGAACAAACCTTGTCTCGTTTTACCTACTTTTTGGTCGGTGGCTTGTGGACAATGCTGGTGTGGTCGTTCTTTGGAGGTGCGCTCACGCGCTCAGCGGCGCTCCAGTTATCAGCAGAAGAGCGGCCTTCCTTTCGGGAGGTGTTGAATCATGCCACAAGTAAACTCGGTTCTTACTTTGCAGCACCGTTTTTGCCGATGCTGTTGGTGACCGCTGCGGCCCTCCTGGTGATGTTTAGCACGGGCCTGCTTTCCCGCTGGGATACCTCGTTGTGGCTGGCCGGTATCCTGTTGGGCCCCAGTCTGTTGATCGTGATGATTGCGATGATCGTGTTGTTAGGCCTTTACTTGGGATGGCCACTGATGTGGGGTGCAATCAGTACCGAGGGGACGGACGCATTTGACGCGATCAGCAGATCCTACAGCTACACGTTTCAACGCCCGCTGCACTACCTTTTCTATATCGCAATAACAGTGATTTTGGGATCGCTGGGCTGGTATTTCGTACATTATTTCGCAGAAGGTGTGATTGGGTTCTGCTTCTGGATCATTTCCTGCGTGGCCGGACTGGACCGTGTCGAGTTGCTTCGCGGTGATGGACCTGTCAATTCACTTGACTCCCAGTGGCTACTGGTGGGATCTAAGATCGTCAGTTTTTGGATCAAGCTGGTCCGGGCTGTCGCATTGGCCTTCACTTTCAGTTTTTTCTGGTCCTCTTTGTCAGCAATCTACCTTCTTTTGCGGCGTGATGTGGATCACACAGAATTGGATGAAATCTACCTGCAGGTCCAAGAGGAGCAGGGCGATTTTCCTTCCTTCGAAACCCAAGCATCTAAATGATGCGGCCAGGAACAAGTCGACGCCAGTTCAACTTGTGAATAAGCTGGTTCTCCACCCGATCAGACCGTCTTTTTCAAAACTTGTTGCGCAACGTTCGAAAACCGCTCGGAACCAGATGTGAGTCAACGGGGTTGATACGACAGCATGAACTAGTGTTGAACGATAAGCTACGGTAACTAACCCGGGATGCCCTCTTCGCCACTTCCTCCTGACAACCTCTTCGCGAGAATCATGTCGATAGAAAATCTGGGACCGTACCAAATTGAGAATCCCATTGGACGAGGCGGAATGGGTACGGTTTATCGTGGAGTGAACAAGGACACGGGTGAACCTGCGGCTGTCAAAGTACTGTCGTCTCTTCTGGCAGCTGACGAAGCGTTTCGAGATCGTTTTGACGCTGAGATCGAAACACTCCGCGCGCTCAAGCATCCCAACATCGTTCAGCTGTACGGGTACGGTGAAGAGGATGGTCATGTGTTCTTCGCCATGGAGTTAGTGGAGGGGACCAGCCTAGAAGAAGAATTGCAAAACGGTCGCCGTCTCGAGTGGCGTGAAACCCTGCGGATCGGCGTGGAGGTCTGCCGCGCATTGAAGCACGCACACGACTGCGGTGTTATCCATCGGGATCTGAAGCCCGCCAACTTGCTGTTGACTCAAGACGAGCAAATCAAACTGACAGATTTTGGGGTCGCTAAACTATTCGGCCATACGCAAATGACGGCATTTGGTGGCGTGCTGGGTACAGCCGACTACATGGCCCCAGAGCAGGCTGAAGGCCGCCCCGTAACCCCCCGATCCGACCTCTACAGTCTGGGCAGTGTACTCTACGCCCTGCTCACTGGAAGGCCGCCTTTTCGAGGTAAATCGATGGGTGAGGTCCTACACCTGTTGCGCTACGCCGAACCCAAACCGGTACGCAATCGGAACCCCGAGGTTCCGGCAGCTCTGGAAAAAATCATCATCCAACTTCTAGAAAAAGATCCCCAGAAACGGATTCCTACGGCCCTCGCCCTGTCCAACGTATTGCAGGCCACCGAACATGCTCTCTCTTTGACTTCCCAAGAGGAAGCACTGGAATCGTCCCCATCGGCTCCAGCAAAAAAGCTCGACCCTGCTCCCAGCCTGGATACGGAAATCGATGTCACTGCGTTGCTCGATTCAGATGTGCCAACACAAGCCAATGCAGTTCCCGAAGTCGTTAAGGAAAATCAACCAGTCACAGAGAAGCAAGCAACGCAGCCGGTCGACAGTCATTTTACAACGGTCGATGAAAAAGAGCTTGGCCAGCGACCGGTCTACAGCAGCCAGGAACCGGATGGGAAGTCGCTGTGGATGAAGGTCCTCATTGGCGTGGGGCTCTTTGGCATTGCCGCTGCGAGCATCTGGTATGTGTCTCTTCCGGTTCCTGCACCCGATGCCGATCGGTTGTACGCCCAGATTGAACCGGTTGTTAGCGCAAACAACAGCCTGCTGCTGTTGCAGTCTGAAGAACTGCTACGACAGTTCGTCGAACGCTTTCCGAAGGACGAACGCTCGAAAGAAATCAACACCTTGCTCCTGCGTATGGACCTGCAGCGGCGGCGCAACAGCTTTGAAATTAAGGCAAAAAAAAGATTGCTTTCCAACTCACTCTCGTCGGTCGAGCAAGCCTATTGGGAATTACTGCAAATGACCAATCCCGAAGAAAAATTAGTTCGTCTCGAAGCATTGCTTGATTTATACGGTTCAGAGACAGATTCCGATGAGAACTCGAAGCGTTGCCTGGAACTTGTTGAACTTGAAACCCGGGTGCTGCACAATCAACTGGATGCCTACAGCAAAAGTCATCGCCAGACACTGGAGAAACGATTGCTGGCGGCCCAACAGCTGGCCGAGACCGATCCCGAACAAGCTCGTGCCATCTGGAAGGGAATCATCACGCTTTACGCAGAAAAGTCCTGGGCTAGAAAAATCGTCCGGCAGGCTAGAGAATCATTACAGGGAGAAACAACTGAATGAAAGACCGGCACGATCGGGGTCTGCCATCGGTCTTTGTGGAGGAACCGGCCAACAAAACACGTCATGCGGAGCAGTTAAATGCGCAGCAGGTCCAGCAGAGCCTGATGCAGTTGCTGCTGATTTCCGAAAAGCTCCCCAAAGATCCGCAGTGACATGGCCAACGCGATCAGGAAGTAACCGAATGCCAGCGGGTTCAACGGTGATCGCTCCTGTTTCAGCGAATCCCGGAGTGTTTTCCGAAGGAGCTTCCAACCCAGTGGGTCTTGGCGTGGACCAGCCGAGACAAGTTGGATGCAACGTAGCCGGCTGTTCGCTTCTATAGTGAAATGAATACCCAGGTTCGGTAACACGGCTGTTTCCCCCGCCCAGCGCACTCCTGGATCGATTCCCAACAGCAACTGCTCAAGCAACCGGTGCAGCTGCCGGACCTCCAGGTTATAAATCACCAGCCTGGGCCTTCTGGATAGCGCAATCCAGATCACGATTAACCAATAGAACATAATGAGCAAGATCCAGACTCCGATACCGACCCACTGAGAGATGTCGAAGAAAAAGAAAACTCCGTAGTACATCAGGTAACTGTTTGGATAAAACAATTCCAAAGGACCTATCACCACGAGGCCCGTAATCCCCAGGCCCAGAGCAATTGTGTCAAACGTTCCGGTACAGAGAGTGGAACGACGATTCATGTTGACGAGACCGAGCACCGCAGCGTAGACGACCAGAGGTATCAGAGCGATGGTTGTACGAAGTGGGTCCATGATGAGATAAAATTCAAGGAAGGGGACCGCGGGATGTTTTCGCTATGGGCGTGAAGAAATTCTGAAATGCAATGAATGCCTTGTCAAGCAGCAAACTGGTGTGTTGGGGCAAACCCGTGGAGGATGCGGGTTTCCTCGTTCAGTGATGTGTCCTGCCGTGTGAAGACAACCGTTTCTCGATCTACGTGCAGTCCTTGGGTCGGTCCTAACGACCCGTCGACTGCATGAGTTTGCTGGCCGGCGGGGGAGCTTCTGTCAACGATCCCCGTGCATTGAACGGCTGGGATTTGGGAACTGCGGCTACACCGCCCGCTGGATGGGCGATGCAGCGGTCAATGATGGCGAGCGTTCGCTCCGTCGCTCCCGAACGTGCGGCTACAAATTGACGAGCCCGTCTGCCCGCCTCCTGCCTGTAACCGGGCTGGTGCAAACAGCTTTCTATAAAACTGGCGAGTTCCTGTTCATTGCGGACAATGACTGCAGCCCGAGCGGCCAACATGGGTTGCACGATATTCCGGAAATCGGTTGTATTCGGGCCGAAGGCAACCGCTGTGCCGAACGCAGCCGGTTCAATCATGTTTTTTCCACGCCCTCCCCATAGACTTCCACCAACCCAGGCGATATGGCAGGTGCCCCACCAAGCGCCCAATTCGCCAATCTTGTCAACCAGTAGAATTCGAGCCAATGGATCCGCCCCGGAAATATCCAGTTGGCTACGCAATTGCCAACGGTGTCCGCAACCTTGCAACAATTTGGCGATGGCCTGACAACGATCAACATGTCGCGGTGCCAGAATAAGCCGCAAGCGTGGATGTGCGGGGACGAGCCTCTGATAAGCGGTCAGTACCACGCTTTCTTCGCCCCGGCAGGTGCTGCCGGCCATGAAAACCATGTCGTCCTCATGAAACTCGGCCAGGTGCCGGAGGTGTTGCGAGAACTCATTTTGGGGATTGCTCTCTACCGCAGAATACTTCATTGAATCGACAATTCGAACACGTTGCGGGTCCGCACCTAGTTGGATGAAGCGACGAGCGTATTCAGATGACTGCACTCCGACAATGTCAAAGTGCCGCAGAGTATGACGAAAACAGGGTTGTATCCAGCGATAGTACCTGAAATCGCAGTCGGTCATCCTGCCATTTACCAGCAACACGGCACCCTTCTGATGCTTGACACGCTGCACCAGATTCGGACAGAACTCGGAATCAGCCAAGATCAGCAATTGAGGTCGCAAACGTTGGACAGCCTTGCAGACCGACCAGCTGAAATCGACCGGCAAGGGAAACACATAAAGATCCGGAAAGAGACGCTGTGCCAACACATAGCCACTGCTTGTCGATGCCGAGATGATACAGACCCAATCCGGGTGCTGGTGTTGAAACTGTCTCACTAAGGGTTCAATCAGTTTGACCTCACCCAGGCTCGCCGCTTCAAACCATGCACAGGATCCGGATCCGTGGCGAACAGCGACGAGGCCCAGCAGTCGAATTCCCAAGGTGCCACGATATTTTCCCCGTACAAAATAGCGAAAAGCTAGTCGTGGAAATGACCAAAGCAGTACACCCAGGTAAAACGTGTTCAACAACCAGTTGACCAACTTGGAAAACAACATGCGTAAGCTCGACGAAGGACTTAGAGAGCGTTTGTTTTTGGCCGGGATTAAAAGCAAGCTGCCTTTCCGGTCGGTAAAACGGGAAGTCGTGTCCATCACGTCCTTCTATTGGAACTCACCCCCATGACGGAGACGTGAAGACGGTTCTCCTCCGCAGGCGAGGTGATTCGGACGGGCAAGGATTTTGGACGCTGCGTGTGTCGCGGGTTGGAACGTGTCGGTCCAGGACCCGGTCACACGCATGGCAGACATCTTCAATACCGATGGCTCGCATGGCAGAGTTGTCCGCCGCTCGTCGAACCCGGCTGCTACCTTGTTGGTAATAGGATTGCACACAAACGTGGCCCTCTCCGTACGGTCCGCTCTTGGATCCACGGGTCGTACCGTGCAAACTTACGCACTTTGTGCCGACAGCGACTGCCAAATGCAGGGGGCCCGTGTCGGTGCCCACGTACATCCGCGCCATCTCCAGCAAGGCACCGAGCTGTTGAAGTGATGTCTCTGGTGCCAGGCACAGACCACCATCGCTGCCGGCAACAATTTCAGCAGCCAGCCTTCGCTCTTCTGCCCCAGCCCAGACCACAACTCCCTGCAGTGACCAACGGCGCGACAGATGTCGTGCCACCGCAGAGAATCGATCCAGCTCCCACATTCGCGACGACCAACTTGCACCGGCATTTACCACATAAAACGTTGGTGCGAGTTGTTTCTGCCGAACAAAGTTGGCTGCCCAAGTTCTCGCGGTTTCATGTATTGGCAGGTCAAATACAGCCTTCGGGTTGTGAATGTTCAGTGGTTGCAACAACTCCAAGTATCGATCGACCACATTTTCAGTGGTCCGCTGAACCAAACAATTATTCAACCAGGGACTGAGTTCACGTCCCTGACCCACCTTGAACCCAATGCGGTTCTTGGCGCCGGAAAGCCATGCCAATAGAGAACTTTTGGAAAGTCCCTGCGGGTCCAGCGTATAGTCAAACCGCCAGCGCCGCAGTTCGTTCCTCACAGACCATACGCGGGATGGCGAGGAGTACCAAGTTCTGGGAATGACGATCAATTCGTCCAACGCCGCATGCCCTTCGAGCAACGTAGCCACGGGGGGTTCAACGATCCAGGCGATAAAGGCCCCGGGAAAAGCATGCCGCAGTGCACTCAGCATCGGTACGGTTTGTATGCAATCGCCAATGTGACTGAGACGTGTGATCAGAAAACGCGGCGATGAAGAATTCGTCATCGATCTTATGCCGCCATGACGGGGGGAGAATCACCCGTTTCTTCCAGACTGGCTGACAATTCGGCCAGATCAGCATCGACCATCATTGCCACCAATTCTTCCAAGTTCACTTCGGGTTCCCAACCCAGCTGACGTTTGGCCTTTGTCGCATCGGCAACAACCACTCCCGCTTCGGCCGGCCTGAAGAAATGAGGATCGATCACGACATAATCGTGCCAGTCAAGTCCGACGTGGGAAAAAGCTAACTGAACAAATTGTTCCACTTCGTAAGTCTGGCCCGTCCCAACCACAAAGTCCTGCGGTTTGTCCAATTGGAGCATGGCCCACATGGCTCTCACATAATCTCCCGCAAAGCCCCAGTCGCGCTGGGACTTAAGATTTCCCAAACGCAATTCGTCAGCCATCTCCAATTTTATCTTGGCCACACCATGAGTGATTTTCCTGGTTACAAACTCCTTCCCTCGCCGAGGTGACTCGTGGTTGAAAAGAATCCCAGAACAGGCAAACAGGTCATGGTGTTCGCGGTAATTGATCGTAATCCAATGTCCGTAGACCTTGGCCACCGCGTAGGGATTGCGTGGGCAAAGGGGTGTTTCTTCGTTTTGCGGAGCAGTTTGAACCCGACCAAACATCTCACTTGTGCTGGCCTGGTAAAATCGGATGAAGCGATCCGTTTCACGAATGGCATCCAACATTCGTACCACTGCCAACCCTGTAACATCAGCCGTCAGCAATGGTTCTTTCCAGCTGGCAGGAACAAAACTCTGGGCCGCCAGGTTATAGACTTCATGGGGCTTCACTTGCTTCAGCAGCCTGCTCAAAGAAAAAGCATCGATCAAGTCGGCGGCGTGGAGTTCTATCTGATCGGTTAGATGTTCAATTCGCTCCAGATTGTCTGAACTTGCTTGGCGCACGATTCCGTGCACTTCATAGCCCTTCTCCAGCAACAACTCGGCCAAGTAGGAACCATCCTGGCCCGTGACACCCGTAATCAACGCCCTCTTCTGAACCATAGGATTTCATTTCCTGTTCGCAAAGCGAAACCATCACTCACGAGGCGCGAAAAAACCGAACCTTTCCTGAGAAATTGCTATCGGGTCGTCGTCGCGGGGTAGGCAGAGCAATAGGTTTCGATCCCGTGACGCTGAAATCGGGGACTCGAAATCGTAGCGATCTAAAGACACTGACACAAGAGATGTTCACCGACTGTCTCATTGGACAATTTAAGATCGCCGCGAGGTGTCTCACGAGGTGGGACGTAGATAAATCGGGCCGAATGACTGCCCACAAAGATTTCTTCCACCAAGTTTCCGCCGTCGCGCAATGTTTCGGTCGCCCGTATTTAGCCGCTTAAACAAGTGCTGGAAAAATGGGCAAGGTTGACAACCGGATACAATGCCCGGATCCCCAGGTTTTTTCATCAAAGTTCGCCAGGACTTAGCGCAGAATGTTGATCCGGGCCGTTGTTTGTCGCTCGTAACCCGGCCGAACTGGTCGAAACCAACACGGGGACCGTTGCTAGCTCACGGCCTGGCTGACTGCTGCCAAGCGCCCAGGGTGACCTGTTTCGTCAACTTTTTCTCTCCACGTTGAACGACAACCTGCACTTGTCGGCCTGGCAGATGGGTACTAATCAGTTGCCGGAGACCATTGAAATCAGTGACTTTCTGACCGTCGTAGCTCAGAATGATGTCATTGACGCGCAGTCCTGCCTCGGCGGCTGCGGTCCCCTGCTCCACGTGCTGCACCAGGCATCGATTCGGTGGTCTTGCACAACCAACTCCTAATAATCCGCCCCGTTTATAATCGACGACGTCCTCTGCCAGCGCCGTGATCAAGTCCTGAACAGCCTCCAGCGATACGGCCGTCCCGTAAAGTTCCAATTTTTCCAATTGTTGCTGCGCCGCCAGATCGTCCAGACAGTTGTCCGAGACAGGAGTGAACCAGATCTTTAAAATGTGCAAATGATCTAATGCCCGCAACTGGGCAATTCCCTGGTCCGTGACTTTAGTGCGATTCAAATGCAGGTATTTCAAGTTTTTCAGGGCCAGAACGGACGTCAGCCACTGGTCATTTGCTTCCGGATGACTGACGGTAAGCCGGTCCAGATGTTCCAGCCAAACAAGGTGCTTTAAACCTTCCAGTTCACCCCGCCACTGGGGACCAATCCTGATCGAATCGACCACATCAACAACGTTAAAACCCTGATGTTCTGAAGACTTGTGCAATTCCGCGCCCAGGAGTTCCAGTTCGTTTAGCGCTGCTTCTTGCCAGACAGATGTTAGCCGTGCCAGTGATTTAGCGGCGCCCCTCTGGGCCGCTGAATCTTCACCTGTGGCCAATTGAATCAACGCCTGGCGGGCAGCCTCCTGAACGTGGGAATTTTCATCGAGCGCCAACCGCTGAAGAATATACACAGCACGCGTTGTTACCTCGAGGCTCGATCCGTCAGCCGCTTCTTTGGTCAGTCGTATGGCTGGCAAACCGGCAGTGACCAGATGATTCGTAGCAAGCTCTCGGTCTGCAAACCGGTCGGCATCCAATTGTCGAATCCAGCGGCGCAGCTTTTCTTCCAGTTCCGCCGAAGCTTGCTCGTTTTCAGTCGCAGTCGATTCGGCTGGTTCCCCGGCTTGACCTGCTACAGACAGGGCTAGAGTTTGGATCATTACGACCAGAACCAGCATTCTCAACAGCGCGTGGAATGAAAGGTGGATCTCGAATTTTGCAACAGGATTGGCGCGTGCTGGGAAACGTTTCAAAAATACCTCGCGATAAGTTCTTTCCTTCGTCATTCGAATTCCCTGGTTCGACGGTTGACATTTTCCATGTCACGCGCTTTGCCCGACTCCTTGTTCATCATACTACGCTCGTGGCGGCAGAAGAATATTTTCCTGCCTGGTGCAGAGAGTGGCCGGCGACCATCTGCGAAGGATTGAAAGAAAGTGGCAACTAAATGGGGCTTGGACTTCGCCGGGCGAATCACAAACCTTTCTCCCTGTTCCCTTCATTACCCTCTGTTACTTCTTTTGTCATCACCGGTTTTCCCTTAGATTATTGTCTCGTCTCCGTTCACTCAGTTCCAGCCCGTTTGTTCATGTTCCCCTACAATCAATACGAACTCATCGATTTCGGTGACGGTCGAAAACTGGAACGCTTCGGTCCCGTTCTGCTCGATCGACCAGCCCCGGCGGCTCAGGATCTGCCTCGCCGTATTCAGTCTCGCTGGAAACAGGCTGACTTTGTCTTTGGCGGGGGAACCCAGTCGAAAAGTCAATGGAAGCCTAAAACCGCCGCATCCCAGCCAGGGACGATTACCGATGGTCGTATCACCTGGGATTTGAAGCTGGCAGAATTCGGCCATGTGGGTGTGTTCCCCGAACAGGCCTCCAACTGGGATTGGATCGTGCAACAAGTGAGGCGGGCTCGGCGCCCATTGCGGGTGCTTAACCTGTTTGCCTACACGGGTGGGTCGACACTGGCTGCCGCTTGGGCTGGTGCCGAGGTGGTGCACGTTGATTCTGCAAAAAACACCGTCGCCTGGGCGCGACGGAACGCCAAACTTTCAGGGTTGGCAGATCGCCCGATCCGCTGGATCGTAGAAGATGCTACAAAATTTGTCCGCCGCGAAGTTCGCCGTCAGAATTTTTACGATGCGGTCATTCTCGATCCTCCTAGTTACGGACACGGACCCAAGAATGAAACATGGAAAATTAGTCGGGATTTACTACCTCTACTCTCTCAATGCGCCCAACTGACAAAGCCTGTTCGGGCGTTTGTACTCCTCACATGTCACTCTACCGGATTGGGAGCCGCCGAACTCGAAGCGACCCTGGCGGACAGTTTTTTTGGAAGTTGTGGCGCCGGCGCTCGCGCCAAACCGCTCTGCTTGCGAACATCGGCGGGTCGTCAGCTGCACGCCGGAGTGGTTGCACGCTATCCTGGCTGAGCCTGGAAAACTAAATGGAAAAAATCATCTCCAGCCCCAGAAACCAACACGTTACCGCTGCTCTTCGTCTGCGAGATCGACGAGGTCGAGATCAGCAAGGCCGAATTATTGTGGACGGTGCGCGAGAATTGCTGCGGGCCCTGCAAGGTGGAATCGAATTCCTGGAAGTATTTTATTGTTCCGAATTTGGTGATGAAAGGGAGTGTGATCAAGTCATTCGCGCTTTGGCCAGGACACCAACCGAGATCCTGACGGTAACACCCGAAATCATTCGTCGTGTAGCCTATGGACAACGTACACCTGCGCTCGTTGGCATCGCCACGAGGCCAACGCGCCGGCTGAAAGATCTCGCTTTGAGCGCCAATCCACTTGTCCTGGTGTTAGAGTCCGTCGAGAAACCCGGCAACGTTGGCGCAGCGATTCGCACTGCTGACGCTGCAGGGGCTTCCGCAGTCATCGTCGCCGACGGTCACACCGACCTATTCAATCCCAACACGTCACGAGCCAGTTTGGGCACCGTGTTTACTCATCCTCTCGGGGAGGCTTCGAGTCAAGATACGGGCACGTGGCTTCAAGAGCACGGTATCAAGGTGTTTGCCGCCCGAGTCGATGCAGAGCAACTGTACACGGATCAGGATTTTACGGGTCCTGTGGCGATTGTTCTGGGCAGCGAGGCCTCGGGATTGACACCGTTGTGGCATGCCGAAGATGTCACGCCAATCCAACTTCCCATGCTGGGAACAGCTGACAGCCTTAACGTATCAGCGGCAGCCGCTGTGCTGTTGTACGAGGCACGACGTCAGCGGTCTGTCGGGGAAAAAACCTAGGGCTCGACGTGCTGCAATCTTGCCGCTGAAAGCGTGTTGTGCAGGAGCATGCTGATGGTCAACGGACCCACGCCTCCCGGAACTGGACTGATGTGGCCGGCTACTTCCTTGACCCCGTCAAAGTCAACATCTCCTACCAATCCGGATTCGGTACGATTGATTCCCACGTCGACTACCGCCGCACCAGTTTTTACCATGTCGGCCCGAATTTCAGCCGGTCGTCCGATGGCTGCAATCAATACGTCGGCCGTTCGTGTAATCGTCGCCAAATCGCTGGAGCGGCTGTGGCAGATGGTGACCGAGGCGTTGGCCGCTGTTGGACCGCAGGTTGAGTCGCGCTGCATCAGCAACAGCGCCAGTGGTTTACCCACGATATCACTTCGACCGACTACCACAACCTGTTTGCCAGCCACTTCGACGCCGGCACGATGTAACATTTGTTGAACACCGTGCGGTGTACAGGGCAGGAATCGGGGTCGACCCTGGACCAGCCGGCCCACATTGTCTGGGTTAAACGCGTCAACATCTTTCAGGGGATGCACTCGATCGAGGATTGCAGTTTCAGCAATTTGATCCGGAAGCGGTAACTGGATTAGAATTCCATGGACCTGGGAATCGGCGTTCAATTGAGCGACCAGGGCACTGAGTTCCGTTGTTGAAATGGAAACTTCCAATCGATGGAGTTGGCTGTCGATACCGACACGTTGGCACGCTTTCTGTTTGTTGCGCACGTAGACCTCGCTGGCCGGGTCGCTTCCGACTAAAACGGCTGCCAAGCATGGTTTGACACCCGTTTGCTGTAGGAATTGGTCGACCTGGACCCGAACCTCCTGCTCGATTTCTCGAGCCATTTGTCTGCCATCAAGAATGTGAGCCATGAATCATTTCTCTAACGGTAACATTGTTGGAAATGGTGTTCCGCGCGGAGCCTTTTGAAGGGCCGCGTCGTACAACGTTTTTGGAAAACCTTGCTCTTCTGGATTGTTCTAGTCAACCGTTTCTTGCTCCAGGTGTCATTCAATCCACTGCTTGGAAACCTTCCCGGCGGTGGAATCTAAAACAACAAAATTCGGACTGTTCTCTGCTTGTATTCACTGTGGCGCGCAATCCCAATGAGTCCTGTTCGCTAACTGAAGGACCGGCCTCGGTATCGATGCAAAGGCTGCTATGCGACCGAGGTGAAATCAATGGGTTGCGAGGTTTTGACAACAACCCCCAAGCGGCAGCGGGGATCTTCACTATGACGCTGGAAGCTGCAACCGGTGTCACCGCAGAACGATTGCAGCATGGCTTCCACTTCTTGCCGACAGTCTGAATACGCCGACTCTGAATTCGGGGCGAGAACGCGGTCGTTGATAATGACTTCGAACTCCTGACGACTGAACCGCAGATCCGCCGGACGATCGACTTCGGATTCAAGTTGCTTACAGGCAGCGATGGCAGCTCGTAGTGCCTGCTTCAGACGATCGGTATTGCTGCCCTCAACCACAGCCTTCCGGTTGTAGACCAACCCACAGCGATCATCCGCATGATCAAGGGCGTAGTCTGCTTCATGACCCACCAGCACGATGCTGGGACCGGCCGGGACGTGACGATAATCGGCCACATCAATCAGCAATTCCTCGGTGGTTTGTTGAGAGACCCAACGGTGAAACACCTCGATCAACTGTTCCAGATCGATCCGCAGTTCCCCCTCAACATAGATCTTAACGTTAACGTGCTGAAGTTCCATTACTTAGAATACCCGGCTCCGAGCGAATGCGGTTGTAACAAGTGTGGACGGCCTCGACGAAGAGTTGTGCTTCCTCGACGAAGTGATGTGCGGACTCCGAAGTGTGTTCCACCGCACCCACGGAGAAGGCGTCATAGGCGGCGAACAGGTAGTTGGCGAACTTGGGACCGGCAAACGGGTCAAGAAAAATCTCTGTATCAAAATAGCGCTCTTTAAATTCCTCGACGATCTCTTCTGCGTCGTTGGTCACATCGTCGTACTGGATCTGAACCAGAGCTTTGGCGGACCGCAACATGGCAGCATACGCTTCTTCTCCCGCTTGCGGAGGATTGCCATTCTCTAACGAGACTTGGGCTCCGAAGATCATCCGTTCCGCGCCAGCCATCTCAAATTCATATTGCGTGACAACCTCACCCGCACATTCGCCCTTGCCGATATCACCAATACTGTATTGGCGGGGGTCCCCCCAGTCGGCATAGAAAGTGGGTTCTGCTTCGGGTTCAGGAAGTTCTTCTGTTAAATCCTCGAGGATCTGGCGGATCTTGGCCTTGCCAATACGGCCCACAAATTTGGTAAATGCTTCGTCTGCTTCGCGTGTACGAACGAACAAATCAGTGATTCGTTCCAACGCATCAGGAACTCTCTTGGAGGGAATCGCAACGATTGGAAGACCGTAGGAACCCGCATTTTCCTCCCACTGCCCACCTAAGACCACCTGAAAGTGGGGCACCTTGAAGCCTTTAACCGTGCGATTGGCACCGTAAAATCCAATGTCGCACACGTGGTGCTGCCCGCAACTGTTGAAACAGCCGCTGATCTTAATGTGCAAGTTGCGGATAGCTTCGTCCAGCTCGAATCCCTTCCTTTCCAGGCGATTCCTTAACTCGGCCGCCAAACCTCGTGAAGAAGAAATGCCCAGTTTACATGTGTCGGTCCCAGGACAAGCGACAATGTCCGTGATACAACTGGCACCCGGTTCGTTCAGCCCGATTGCTCCCAATGCCTCGTAAAGCGCCGGTACATCGTCGTTGCTAACCCAACGAATCACCAGATTTTGTTCCACCGTGGACCGCACAGTACCGTTGGTGAATTGACGTACAATCTCCGCCAGGCCACGCATTTGATAAGGCGCCATGTCGCCCAGGGGAAGCGTCACGGTGGCAGTGACATAACCCTCCTGCCGCTGCTGACGGAGATTCTCCGACCGCCACTGATTAAAACGTGGATCACCGTTTTCCGGCAACGTTTCGCCGGCCGGATGGAGTGGCACTTCCTGCCAGCTGTCAATGTTTTCAAGGTAATCGGTCCAGCACGGGTCATGTTCAAGCTTTTCACGCTCTTCAAGGACTTTTTGTTTGAATTGCTCCATGCCCATCTTTTCGATCATGAACTTGAGCCGAGCACGACTGCGTATTTTTTTCTCACCATGCTTGCCAAACACCTTGGCCATCGCCTGGGAGAGCGGCAGAATTTCTTCCGGTATTACAAACTCGTCAAATAATTTGGCCTGCCGGGGAACCGCTCCCAGTCCACCCCCAACATACATTTTAAATCCCCGCTGCTTCTCTCCGTCGACTTCGCGAATGGCTGCCGTAAATCCCAAGTCGTGCATGGCGGTCAAGCCGCACGAATGCTGGGCACAACCGCTAAAAGTTGGTTTAAATTTACGGCCGAAGTTTTGAGCGTCCGGATGACCCAACAGAAATTGAGTCAACGCATGTGCGTATGGCGTGACGTCAAACGCTTCATCCCGGCAAATGCCGGCAAACGGACAACCTGTCACGTTACGGACCGAATTGCCACATGCCTCGCGTGTCGTGATTCCGACCGAAGCCAGACGTCGCATGATCGCCGGCGTATTCTCGACGTGTATGTAATGCAGCTGAACATCCTGGCGCGTGGTAATGTGTGCGATGCCATCGGAGTATTCTTCCGCCAACTCCGCCAGCAGTTCCAGCTGTTCCGGGTTCAGACCACCGTAGGGGATCTTGATCCGCTGCATGCCGGGTGCGTCCCAAACTGTATCAGGTCCTTTGGTCTGCTTCTGATTCGAATAGCCAAGTTGTTTGGATTCGGTGCCGTCGTGCCGTCTCCCGTTGTCATATCGCTGTCCGTAGACACCTCGCCGCAAACGAGTCTCAGCGAAAACCTTTTCGTCAACTTTGCACTGACTACGCAGTTGCATTTCAACCTCAAAGGTTTCAATCTCTTCGACAAGCTGTTCCGGGATTTTGCCTGCCAGGCTTTCCTTCCACAGCTCATTACTCGCTTTCATCGGGGTCTCTCTCCGTCGCGCATGGGTACTCGCAAACCGTCTGACTGAATCCCAGCACCTTACCAAAACGAAACCTTCAAAGCAATTGCGACAAGCTCACCACGCGGCTTTCGTTGAACCGGTTGCCGAAGGGAAGACGCGAACTCAACTTCCCTCCGGGCAGAGATGGAACAGCTGGTCTGGCCAGCCGTAGCTGACGAAGATTTGATTGCCACGACATGTTCCGTCTCATGTTTGTGCCGGCCGGGTAATCAACATGGCTTGTTGAAAGGATGTTTGCTATAGTCACGGGCATGATGCAAAGTGACCATGAATTGCGGGTGTATGATTCGATCCTTGGCCTGCTTTCAAATGAGAAAAATCCTACCCCCTTGGTTCGGCTCAACCAGGTCGTACCTTTTCAACACACCCGGGTTTATGCAAAGCTGGAATGGTTCAATCCCTTCGGAGCCATTAAAGATCGCGTGGCCGCCAATCTGATCGAAGATGCTGAGAAGCGTGGCATTCTGGGCCCGGGAAAGAAGCTCGTTGAAGCGACTTCGGGCAACACAGGCCTGGGAATGGCCATGATTGGAAATCAGAAGGGCTACCATCTGCAAACTCCCCTCTCCAAGGGGATTCCATTGGAAAAACGGACCGTACTCCGCTTCTTTGGCAGTCATGTGATCGAACTGGACGATTCTCTTTGTCCAGCGCCCGGAGCTCCCGAAGGAGCCATCGCTCAGGCTCACGAGAAAGCCAAGTCGGACCCGGAGTTCGAGATCCTGGACCAGTACGCCAACGAAGCAAATCCCGATGCACACTATCGCACCACGGGGCCTGAGATTTGGAGACAGACCGAGGGCCAGGTGACACACTTTGTCGCTGGACTGGGAACGTGTGGAACCATTACGGGAACCGGCCGCTTTCTTAAAGGCAAAAACAACCAGATCCAAGTCCTGGGGGTTTGTCCCGAGGAAGGACACGACATACCGGGCGTCCGTAGCCAACGGCAATTGCAGCAAACCAAACTTTACTATCCTCAAGAATATGATGCGGAAATCGAAGTTGGCAATCGCGATGCCTACAATCTGTGCGCGCGTTTGATCCGTGAAGAAAGCATCATCGCCGGCCCCAGTTCGGGGATGGCCTTGTTTGGAGCTCTACAACTTATTCCCGACGAACCTGGAAATCTGGCGGTCGTGATTTTCCCCGATGATATCTTTAAGTACGCGTCCTCGATCATACGTCACTTCCCGGAATTCGCGCCGCCTGACGAACAGGAATCCGGCGCGGGAGCCAGTAAGAACGATTTACTGGTTGCGGAGTTGCTCGAAAATCTGAAAAACCCCCACGACTCTATCAAAGCCAAGGACCTGGATCTGGCGGTTCGCGGAGCAGCGCCACCACTGGTGATCGACATTCGCACACCCGATGATTATGCCGAAATGCACATTCCCGAGTCGGTCAACATTCCACAGGAAGATTTAAAAGAATGGATCGGCGAATTAAGTGCGGATCGAGATGCTCCGCTGATCATGGTGTGCAACATCGGAAAATTTTCCAAGCAAACCGTGCTCTACTTGAAATCGATGGGTTATCGCAACGTCCGTAGCATGAAAGGTGGACTCAACGAATGGGTTCGCAAAGGCCTGGAAACCGACTCGAAGACAGCGTCTATCTAGGCTCTCCGATTGGAAAGCCGGTTCAGCTACCAACTGTACCGGTCACTCTGCTAGCTGACATCAACTCGTCTGCCGGAATTTTTCAGTGTGTGGTTTCCTGAAACAACCTGTCTTTCATGTTTGTTCCCGCCGAGCAAGTGCTTAGAATGGTGCCGCCCTCTTGGCACAGAGTAAAACCTGGTACTCACGTTTTTCACCAGTTCATCTTGAAAACCGACACCGCGCACAATGTGATCACCCCGCATGAGTGATCCTTCCGGATGATTTTCTGGCCCAGGGTAAAACGGGTACCAGCCCCGACACTCGAGGTAACCGCGGGACACATCTGAACTAAGAAGATGGACCGATTATGCCTGGCACTACACCTCTCCCTGGTCCCCGGAGAAAAACGGCGCGCCACTGGATATTCGGGATTCTACTGGTCCTGGTTATTCTTGTCTGGCTCGCGCCGGGTATCCTCGTCCGATCACCATTCAAAGTTAAGATTGCAGAATGGGTATTGCCGGAATATCGGGGTAACCTAGAAATCGGTTCACTTCAGTTGGGCTGGTTTTCGCCAACCGGACTCCGCGACGTTACCGCCCGGGACTTGCAAGGCGAACACCTTCTGACGATTGAAGAAATCAATGGCGAAAAGACATTGCTGGACCTGTTCCTGAACCCCCAGGAATTAGGCCGCTTCCAGGTCCGGCGCCCCATATTGCGGATTGTTGTAAAAGAGACTTTAACAGATCTGCAGAACGTGCTGTTACCTGTGTCTGGAACTGCGGAAAGTGCTCCTCACCGCCGCAACCACCTCCGGGGTGAATTCCAGATTCAGGATGCTCGCGTGATGATTGTCGACAGTTCCACTCGCCTCAAGTGGAAAATCACCTCCTCGGAACTGCGCGTGAAAACAGTCTCCGACCACCCACTGGGATTTCAGCTTGACGGTTCCGCGGTTGTCACCAACGATCAACAAATCTCGGGAACCGTAAAAGCCTGGTCCGAGAAGGGGAATGTGGAAGTCCAACTGGAGGCGGTACCACTCGATCTGGCTGAACCATTTCTGCGGCGCAAAATAACTGACGGACAAATTCGCGGACTTCTTGGGGGCAGGCTCCTCTGCCGTCCCGTTCAAAAAGCCGGGATGTTGTGTTTCACCGCCACTGCTGATCTTCAAGTGGAGCAATTCCAGCTGGCATCGGCCGAATACTTCAAGAACGATGTTCTACGATTCGCCATTCTGAAAGCTAACGGACAACTCCGACTCCAGCAGCGGCGTTTGATTCTTGACCGTGTCCAGGTTACTAACGACGTGGCTGGCATAACAGTTCAAGGAACACTCCCTTTAGACAGTCTTGGCAAACATTGGACCGGGTCGTTGGCGACTGAAGATTGTGATATTCATGCCAAGGTTGATCTGGCACGCCTGGCACAACTCCTACCGGAGACTCTGGCGGTCCGTAAAGACACGGAATTGACTGCTGGGAAAGCCGACCTGTTTTTCACCAGTAACAAAACAAAGTCGGGTCGGCGGTGGACAGGCCGTGTCAATACGACCGAGTTGCAAGGCACCAGCAAAGGTAGACTTATCTCCTGGCGGAATCCTGTTCAGCTTGACTTTCAGGCTCACACCGATTCCCGGGGCACGATGATTGACCAGCTCACTTGCCGTTCGGATTTCATCCGTATCGATGGACAAGGCACCATGGATACCGCAAGTTTCGAGGCGCAAGCAGACTTAAGTCTCCTGGTTCGCCAGCTTGGCCAGTTCGTGGAGGTCGAGAACTGGCAGTTGGGAGGTACCGCTTCGGCCCAATTGAAATGGCACGCCGACAAGGGTCACATTCGGGCCCAGGGACAAGCGGTCGTCGAAAACTTCAGCTGCAAGGAAAGTGGCAGCAATCGACCCTGGACCGAATCCCGGTTGCTGATGGAGCTTTCAGCACTGGGGACTGCCGATGAATTGGGATGGAAACAAGTGGAAAGTGGTTCACTGAAAATCACTTCCGGAACAGATTCGCTTGTGGCTCAGTTGTTGTCTCCCATCAGTCGGGTTGGGCAGCAGCCCCTCCAACCAACCGAAGTCGGCGTGGATTTACAAGGCAACCTTGCTTCCTGGTATCCACGCCTTCGTCCCTGGATACGATGGAACGATTGGACGGTCGCGGGCCAGATCAAAATGGCAGCCCGAATTTCCACACTGGGAGAATTCACCAGGGTCGAATCAAGCCAGGTCGAAATTAACGATCTCGAAGCCAGCTCCAAATCACTTGTCATTTCGGAGCCCGTGGCACGGCTGGAAGCGGCCGGTTCCTGGCACAAGGCTGCCCGGGTCTTCCGTTTCACCCGCGCCAGTGTGGCGTGCACTTCCTTTTCGGGCCTGACAACTGGTCTGGAGCTCCGGATCAAGAGGGCCTCTTCGCCGGCCATCCAGGGTGAGCTTGCCGTTCGCGGGGACCTGAACCGCCTGTCACGCTGGCTGTGCAAACAGGATCAGTTGCCCTACCAGCGGGTCCAGGGCAAGCTGACCGGTGGCGTTACATTCCAGCACTCGCAAGGAAACACTCAATGCAATTGGAACTTTACCGTTTTGCAGCCCGCGATCGAAAAGCGTCATTCGACCAAGTCACAACCGGCCCTTGGTAACCTGCCCGTCAGTCGTAGCAAGGTGTGGCAGGAACTTTGGAAGGAGGATCAGATACGGCTGACCGGAAACGGGACCCTTACTCAGGCCCAGGATTCTTTCCAGCTGGATGATCTGCGAATCACTTCGAAATTACTTGCACTACAAGCCTCCGGCGCTATCACCGGCTTGAACGGCCCGCTAGATATTCGAGTCACAGGATACACCGACTTCGAAATGCAGAACGTCGTCCAATCCTTACAGGGCTTCCTGGGTGGTAATATTGCACTTCAGGGACGCCGCCGACATCCTTTTTTGATGCAAGGACCACTTCAACCAGCCCACGCTGATGCCGCAAAAAAAGGGGAATCAGCAGGATTGGTTGTGCAAACCGGTTTGGGCTGGAAATCGGGTGTTGTCCACGGCCTGACTTTAGGACCTACAGATATCACTGCCAAATATTCCAGTCGTTGGGTAACTGGAAGAAGCGAACAAGCCCTGTACTTTGATTCCTTCAAGGTCCCGGTCAACGACGGTCTGCTGCGGGCACAGCCTCGAGTCCTGTTGAATCCACCTCCCACTCTCTCAGACGAGAGTCCCGGTCCGTTGTTGTTGATGGGCCAGACCCAGCTCTTGGAACGCGTCTCCATTACTCGTGAGATGTGTGCTCAATGGCTCAAATATCTAGCGCCTCTGGTCGCCGATGTGACACGGATCAAGGGTCGGCTGTCAGTGGGTCTGACTCACGCGCGGATTCCGCTCGCTGACATGAACTCAGCAGATATACTCGGTTCTCTGACCGTTCATTCGGGTGAAATCCGACCTGGTCCACTCACGGAACCATTTGTGCGCATCGTCCGCCGCATCCAGTCGCTCGCCGGACAAGGCATCCTGGGGGAAGCGAACGCCATCTTGAGAACGACGGAAAGAGAAATACCCTTCCGACTCCTCGACGGGCGCGTCTACCATGAAAACATGCTGGTCCGCATGGGGGATGTCATGATGAATTCTTCTGGATCCGTAGGCCTTGATGAGTCATTGGACCTGTTGGTTCAAATTCAGATTCCTGACCATTGGGTGGAAGCAGACCGCGTCTTGGCAGGCTGGAAGGGGAAGGTGATCGAAATTCCCATCGGGGGCACCCTGGAGAAGCCTAACATTGATGAACGTGTGTTGCTGGATCTTGCGCGCGATCTGATTCAAGATCCGATTCAGAAAATCATCGATGGCGGTTTATTACGAGGCCTCGATCGGCTGTTGGACCCGGACCGCGGCCAATAGCTGGTCATACCGCCCCCAGCGCGCAGTCTGCCGATCGACGGACGTGTTGCTTCACGTAGTGAGGCTCTTGGAAGTTGCGCCGGTATTCTTCAGGCACCGGCCGTAGGGGCCTGACTTGTTCTATTGGACCCCTCATCTGGCGACCGCGGTGGCCGTTTTCGAGTTGAAACGGTCCTGAAGAGACTGGACGTCCATCTCATTCTCACGAAGCGCTTCCATGGCTTTCACAGCCGCCTCTGCAGCCTGAGCAGTCGTGATACAGGGCACGCCATGCTGCACTGCGGCTGCTCGAATTCGTCCCTCATCCGTCCGTGCACCTTTGCCGCTGGGTGTGTTCATGATCAATGCAACTTCCCCGTCGTTCAAATGATCAAGCAGGTTCGGGCGACCTTCACTCAGCTTCTTGACCAGGCGCACGGGAATGTTTCCTTCCTGCAGGTGACGGGCCGTGCCTTCGGTGGCCAGCAGGTTGAAGCCCAATGCGGTCAGCCGGCCGGCCAGACCGACGAACGAATCTTTGTGGCGAGCTGAAACACTGAGGAAAATATTTCCCTCCGCGGGAAGCACCACGCCGGCGGCCAATTGACTTTTGGCAAAAGCGATCGAAAATCGGCGGCTGACGCCCATCACTTCACCGGTACTGCGCATTTCCGGTCCGAGAACAATGTCGACTCCCGCGAATTTTCTAAACGGGAAAACACTCTCTTTGACCGAGACATCCGCTGGCACTGGATCTTCCTGCACTCCGAGCTGCTCCAACGTTTGGCCTGCCATGACCTTTGCAGCAATCTTGGCCACGGGGAGTCCCGTGGCCTTGGCGACAAATGGAACGGTGCGACTGGCCCTGGGATTAACCTCGATCACATACAGATTGTGCTTGCCGTCTTCCCGCTTGACCGCATACTGCACATTCATCAAACCCACAACTTTAAGCTCGCGGGCCAGAGCAAAGGTTGCTTCGCGAATTTCTTGGATCACCGGACCGGGCAGACTATAAGGTGGTATCGCGCAGGCCGAGTCGCCAGAGTGCACTCCCGCTTCTTCGATATGCTCCATCGTGCCAGCAACGATGACCTGTTTGCCATCACTGATTGCATCAACATCGACTTCCGTGGCATCCTCGAGAAAGCGATCGATCAGTACCGGTTGCCCCTGAGAAACGACAAATGCTGCGGTAACAAATCGTTCGAATTGTGATTGATCGTAGCAAATCTCCATCGCCCGACCCCCCAGCACATAGCTCGGTCGGACCAGTGCGGGAAAACCAACCTTCTCTGCTTCGGCCCGGGCCTGATTCATCGTGCGGGCGATCCCGTTGGCTGGCTGTTTCAGTGCCAGGCGTTCCAAGAGTTGTTTAAATTTCTCCCGATCTTCGGCCTTTTCAATCGTCTCCACACTGGTACCAATGATGGGCACACCCACTGTGTCCAATGCCCGTGCCAGATTGAGCGGTGTTTGCCCGCCAAATTGAACAATGACACCATCCGGTTGGACACGATCAAAAACATTTAACACATCTTCAGCAGTCAAAGGTTCAAAAAACAACAAGTCGCTAGTGTCATAGTCTGTACTGACCGTTTCCGGATTCGAGTTGACCATGATAGATTCGATACCCATTTCGCGCAAAGCAAAACTGGCATGGCAACAGCAGTAATCGAATTCAATACCCTGGCCAATTCGATTAGGGCCGCCACCCAAAATCATGATCCTTTTGCGATCGGGCACCTTGGCAGGTGTTTCGTCTTCGTCTTCATAGGTTCCATAATAATAGGGGGTATAGGCCTCGAATTCGGCGGCACACGTGTCCACCGACTTGAAGGTGACCGAGATTCCACGCTCCTTCCGCCGATCACGAATATCCATTTCTGAGCTGTTCCACAGGCACGCCAGCTGCCGGTCGGAAAACCCGAACTGCTTGGCCCTGCGAAGCGTGGCATCGTCGGCCTGCGAGATGTGTTGCCACTGACGCAACTTGTCTTCCATCTCGACAATCTCGCCCAACTGGTTCAAGAACCAGGGATCGATCGACGTCGCCTCGTAAATTTCATCGACCGTCATCCCGGCCTTCATCGCATAACGGAGATACCAGACTCGCTCCGGGACCGGGGTTCCCAGCTTGACTCGGATTTCTTCAAGTGTGGGTTGATCATCAGAACCCCATAAATCCTTGCCGTCACAACCAAATCCAAAGCTTCCAACTTCGAGTCCTCGAAGAGCCTTTTGGAAAGATTCTTTGAAAATGCGGCCGATGGCCATCGTCTCTCCCACACTTTTCATCTGCGTTGTCAGTGTCGGATCCGCCTCCGGGAATTTCTCGAAGGCAAAACGTGGAATCTTGGTCACCACGTAATCGATCGTCGGCTCGAAGCTGGCCAAAGTCTCCCGAGTGATATCGTTGGGCAGTTCGTGCAATCGATATCCGATCGCCAGCTTGGCAGCGATCTTGGCGATTGGAAAACCCGTGGCTTTCGATGCCAAAGCGCTCGATCGGCTCACCCGCGGATTCATCTCGATCACAATCATGCGACCGTTTTGAGGGTTTGTCGCGAACTGAATGTTGGACCCGCCGGTTTCCACTCCGATCTCGCGGATCACTGCCAGACTGGCATCGCGCATCCGTTGATATTCTTTGTCTGTCAGGGTCTGTGCCGGTGCTACCGTGATCGAATCTCCCGTATGAATCCCCATCGGGTCGAAGTTTTCGATGGAACAAATGATCACGACATTGTCATCCATGTCGCGCATCACCTCCATCTCGTACTCCTTCCAGCCAATCACTGATTCTTCGATTAAGACTTCATGGATGGGAGATTGGTGCAAACCCCGTTGGACGAGTATTTCAAATTCATCCTTGTTGTAAGCAATTGCCGATCCACTACCGCCCAGGGTAAAGCTGGGCCGTACAACACAGGGCATACCAATCGTAGCTGCAACTTGACGTGCTGCCTCCAAATCTTGTACGGTTTCTCCCCGACAAACTTCCAACCCTATTTTTTCCATTGCCTTTTTGAACTGATCCCGCTCTTCCGCCTTCGCAATAACCTGGGCATTGGCGCCGATCATTTCCACATCAAAACGTTCCAACACACCTTCACGAGCCAGGTCCATCGCGAGATTCAAACCGGTTTGCCCGCCCAAGGTTGGTAACAGCGCATCAGGCCGCTCTCGCTCAATGACCTTGGCAACTACTTCCCATGTCAAGGGTTCGATATAGGTTCGATCCGCCGTGTTGGGGTCGGTCATGATCGTGGCGGGGTTCGAGTTTACCAAGACTACCTGGTAACCTTCCTCCCGTAACGCCTTGCAGGCCTGCGTACCCGAGTAATCAAATTCGCACGCCTGGCCAATTACAATCGGACCGGAACCGATAAGCAGGATCTTGTTTAAATCGTCGCGTCTTGGCACGTTTCTTTCCTATGGCTGGCGGCTCGTGCCAGCCCGTTTGCAACAAAAAGGCTCAATATCGAAAAATCCAATGAAACCTCTTGATGCTACCAGTGGTGATGCCCGGGTTTCAAGCCCTACCTGCCTCTACGTGTGAGCAATTATCAATGCACCGGGGAACCGGCTCGGACTGAACTTCGTTGTTCAAATCGCCCACTGGAACCAGTGGGCTCTCTGGCTGGTTTCGCTGTGTCTAGCTAGTCCACCTGCTTTCTGGAATCGACGTGGGGCGAACTGGCCAGGCTGACACGTTTTCCAAGTTTCTCGAGGGATCTCCGTTTTTTGACCCGGCAGCAGGACGCCAGCCGCACCGCTGTGCGCTAAATAAACAGGCTAATCGATACCACCCAAATGATCGTGCCTAGATTCTGGGCAACCAGCCTGGCCCGACAGTTGACGGATTGTCGTAAACCATTTAGTATGAAGATGTTGGTTAATTTGGCGGTGGTTCTTCAGCAGCGATAGAAATGAGGCACTGGTGACTAGTCCCGCCCGTGGAGGGGTTTTTAGCAAGGCGACCGATGAGCGAGTTGTTCGTTTCACTGAGAGCATCAGCTTCGACTCCCGTTTGTATGCTCACGACATTGCCGCTTCGGTCTCCCATGCGCGAATGCTGCTGGATGTTGGCTTGCTCTCGAAAAATGAATTTTCCCAAATTGAGACGACATTAAGGAAAATCGAGCAGGAAATTGAGCAGGGTCAATTCGCGTTTGACGAACGCCTAGAAGACATTCACATGCACATCGAACAGGCACTGATCGAGCGCCTGGGAGATGTGGGTCGCAAGTTGCACACTGGTCGCAGCCGCAATGATCAGGTCTCTACCGACTTTCGTCTTTGGTGTCGCGACGCGATAGATGAAATGGACATCAGGATCATCGCCCTGCAGACGGCGTTCGTGGAACGTTGTGAGATTGATGAGGGTGTCATTTTACCTGCCTACACCCACCTGCAGCGGGCACAGCCAGTTTTAGTGGCTCACTACTGGCTGGCGTACTGCGAAAAATTCGAGCGTGACCGTGGCCGGCTATCTGACTGTCGTCGTCGCTCGAACAAGTGCAGTCTCGGAGCGGCCGCACTGGCCGGGACAAGTTTGCCAATCGACCGTCAACAGGTAGCTACCGAGTTGAAATTTGACGGTGTTGCCAACAACAGCCTAGACGTGTCCAGCGATCGGGATTTTGTACTTGAGTTGGCTTTCGTCTTAACCATGGTTGCCGAGCACCTGAGCAGTTGGGCCGAGGAGTGGATTCTGTGGTCGACGGTGGAGTTCAATTACATCGGTTTGCCAGAACACTTTTGCACCGGATCGTCGATTATGCCCCAGAAAATCAATCCGGATGTACTGGAGCTTATTCGTGGTAAAACAGCTCGAGTGGTAGGCAATCTGACGTCGCTTTTGACTCTGATTAAGGGTCTTCCACTGGCCTACCATCGGGATTTGCAAGAAGACAAGCCTCGACTGTTTGACTCTGTGGACACGGTGGCCGCTTGCTTGGATCTGGCAGCACCTCTGGTGCAAGGCGCGCAACTGAAACGCGAGGCAATTTCCGAACGTTTAGAGCAGGGCCATATGGATGCTACCACGCTGATGGAGTGGATGATTCAACGTGGGATTCCCCAACGCACCGCTCATCATCTGGTGGGTGTTTTAGTTGCCAAAGCCTTGGACCGAGGGGTTGCCCTCCGTGAACTTTCTCTTGAGGACTTCCAACAAGCAGATGCTGATCTAGACGAGCAGGTTTACGAAGTGCTGGGAGTCGAAAATGCGGTCCAGGCTTTTGTCAGTCAGGGATCTACGGCCCCCAGGGAAGTGGCCGGTCAGGTTCGACTTTGGCGAGAAAGACTGGGACTGGTGAGTTAGCATCCGCCAATTTTAATAGAAACACGAGGGAGAGTCAGAATATCGCCGGAAGACAATCAGCATGGTTGGATCATTCGGTCCTTTATCAGTTTGAAAAAAATTCCATTCCTTAAGAGAGTGACCGTTTCCCCTTTATTTTCTACCTCACCCCACAATGGCATGCATCTAATGATCAAGCTGACTGACATGAGGCGACAGAACACCGCGCTCGGGACATTCCTCGCGGTGGCATTTTTGCTTACTCCTTCCATTTATTCTCAATCCCAGGAAACAACAGGACCGCAGTCGCTGGAAACCGACCCGGTGGTACTGGCAGTGCAGGGATCCGGTCCGCAATCGCCCTCCGAATTGTTAGAAACAACCGAGATCCTGCTTAATTTGGGTCGATTTGATCTGGCTCAGCAATATCTGGATCAATTACTCCAAGCCAAAATCGACGACGAGGGTCTCGCTGCGCTTCAGCGGCAATTTGGATCGGTCTTGTTCTATCGCTTTCTGCGGGAACCTCAATTGGGACCAAGCGGTATTCAATTTGCCAAAGCTGTTCTCCAGGCCGCCTATCGGTTGTCTCATGATTCGGCTCGCATCGAACGTCTGATTTCCCAACTGGAGGACCCTGCAGCTGAGGTTCGTCAGACAGTCATTACCGACCTGCAAGAAGCAGATACTGCGGCCATCGGACCCTTGTTGAAAGTGCTGGTTGATCCTGCACGTACTTCGATCCATCGGCTCGCTCGTGAGATCCTTCGAGCACTTGGCAAACCGGCAACCGATCCGCTGCTGGCTGTGTTGGATTCCCGTGATCCTGCCTTTCATCGAGTGGTAATCGAATTGCTGGGAGACCTGGGTGCTTCGCATGCTGCGGAAAGCTTGATACAGCTGGCCATCGATTCAGAAGTGGAACCGTCCTGGCAACAAACGGCTCGCCAGTCACTGCGGAAAATCGTCGGCGTGATACCCCGGCACCGAGAAGCGACGCTATTTTTACGCCGCCGGATCGACCACTACTGGTCCGGGCAGTCTCCCACGGCCCCCGATCACGAGAATCTTGTCCGAGTCTGGCACTGGGACCGGCAACAACAGCAGTTGACCTCTTCGAAAGTTACCACCGAAATAGCCGCTGTTTCGCAAGCAGCGCGCCTGGCGCAAGATTTACAGGCATTGAATCCGGGGGACTTGGAAGCGAGGCAACTGCACCTGATGACACACCTTGCGGCATCCAAATTGGTGGGTGGTTTAGATCAACCACTGTCCAAACAGGTGATAGCGAACGCCCGGTCCTTCGGCTTGAACATGTCTGAACGGGTTTTGACTGAGGCTCTACAAACCAATCGCCCGGCCGCTGCGACGGCAGCCCTGGAGGTGCTGGGACAAATGGGGCAGGCGGATTTACTACGCTCTGCCTCAGCGTATCCACACCCTGTGGTACTTGCCTTGGATGACCGGGACCGGAACGTGCGGTTTGCTGCCGCTGGCGCAATCATGAACATCGATTCTCAAAATGCTTATCCCGGTTCGAGTTCGTTGATAAAAACGCTGGCCCATTTTGTAGGCGCGACTGGTGGTCGGCAGGCTTTGGTGGGATTTCCTAACGCGAAAAGGGCAGGTGACTTGGCGGGCTCCCTGCAATTACTAGGCTTCGAGACAGAGGTCGCCCACACGGGTAACAATTTGTTTCAGTTGGCCAGTCGTCTGCCTGACTGCGAAATCATCTTGCTCAGCGACGCTCTGGCTCGACCTGGTGCGAGCGAGCTGATACAAACCCTGCGCCGCGATGCCCGGACAGCGGAGATTCCGGTGGGACTGATGGCTCGTTGGGACAACCTGGCCTACGTTCAAGCAATAGCCGCCGGTGACGCCCTGACATTGGCGATTTCTGAGTTACACACACCGAGTGGCGCACAGGCTTGTGTGGCAAATCTGCTTTCACTGAGAAACTCGCCAGTCGTGTCTCCCCAAAAAAGAACTCAACATGCGCAAATGGCTTTGTCTTGGTTGACAAAAATTGTGGAACGGACAGCAGATTACAGTTTCTACGATGTCTTGCGTTGGCAGGATTCGATCGAAAACGCTATCTACAAACCCGAGCTTTCAGCACAGGCATCCAGGTTGCTGGGTTTGCTGGGCTCCCCCAGTAATCAGCGCGCGTTGGTCTCTTTCGCCAGTCAACCGACTTGGCCACTCGCTCTGCGTCAGGCGGCGGCCGATGGACTCCGAGTGGCCGTCAACCGGCGGGGTATTCTGCTTACGAAACGTGAAATCTTGCAGCAATATGATCGCTATAACGACAGTCGCGAGCTGGACCATTCGACGCAAGCCGTTCTCGGTTCCATTTTGGATACGCTCGAAACACCGCGCCAGACCCGCTTGCTGAAAAAAGTGTAGAAGAACAAACCTGACGACAAAAAGTTTCCTGCTCCTCTGCTCGTCGCAATCCTTCCTCATGTCTATCCATCCATTGCCATCCAATCGACAGACGGGGCCTCCAACACCTGGAATTATCGGTAACAGTCCGGCTATGGAGGAAGTCTACAAAACCACCCGCCAAGTAGCCCGCAGCAATGCCTCGGTGCTCCTACTTGGTGAAACTGGTACCGGCAAGGAGCTCATTGCTAACGCCATCCATCAGCTGAGCGATCGGGGGGGCAGTACTTTTGTGAAGGTGAACTGCGGGGCATTGCCGGAAAGCTTGTTGGAGAGCGAACTGTTCGGTCACGTCAGGGGTGCGTTCACGGGTGCGTTGGGTAACCGCACGGGAAGATTTGAAGCTGCCCATGAGGGGACAATTTTTCTGGACGAGATCAACTCGACCTCCCAGCATCTCCAGGTCAAGTTATTGCGTGTCCTGCAGGAGCGGGAATTTGAACGCGTTGGAGACATACAGACGATTCGAGTTGACACACGGGTGATAGCGGCCAGCAATCGAGATTTGTTGCACGCGGTAGAGCATGACGAATTCCGCGAGGACCTTTATTACCGCCTGAATGTTGTACCGATTGACATCCCACCACTGAGCCAGCGGCGGGAGGATATTCCAGAACTCGTGACTCATTTTCTAAATGTCTACAACGAAGCTAATGACCGTTACGTTGTCCACATTCACCAAGAAGCCATGCAGGCATTGCAAGAATATAACTGGCCGGGAAATGTACGAGAACTGCAAAATTACGTCGAGCGGGCTGTAGTTCTTGCGGATAGCGACGAACTCACCTGCGGCCTCTTACCCGCCTGTGTATTGGAAAAGGGGCCGCTACCTAATAAAAGACCCTTAGCAGCAGCCAACCTTGAGACGCTCGCTTGTGAGGTGGTACAACAAGGTCTCGCTGAAGCCGGGGCTGACGAGGACAGTTTACATAAGAAAGTCGTGAATCGTGTTGAACGAGAATTGATCGCTCAGGTCATGACATCATGCGACAATGTACAAACGAAGGCCGCCGCAAAACTAGGAATCAATCGCAATACACTGTATAAGAAACTCAAGGCCTATGACCTGGAGAGCTAGGCGGTATTTGAACACCGTCAGGGCCTCTCCTCCTTGACCCCGTGCGACCGTCCTCTGACAAAGAGCTCGGAACCCTAAAACCCATTGACACTGTTATGCTTTCCGGAATTTCCATCGTCTGTTTTGCAGCCAGTTACAGTATATCGCTTGGTCTCGAATCAACACGATTACTCTTTCGGACACGAATCCGCTATCCGCTTGTTGTTAGCTTTGGAATCGCTGGTTGGATTGCGCATTCACTTTTTCTTGCCTTCCGGATTAGACAACAACTCGACGGCGGCCTGCCTTTGTCGAGCTGGCTGGATTGGTGCCTGGTGGCTGCCTGGGTTTTGGTCGCCATCTATCTCCTGAGTGCTTTTCTCAATCCACGAGTTGCTACGGGTTTGTTTCTACTTCCAGCAGTCCTGATTTTGATCGGACTGGCCCGCTTGCTGCGTGACCGGCCAACGTTTTCACAGGATGCGGCCACTCGTTTGTGGGGAATGTGTCACGGTTTGGCGCTGCTGCTTGGAACCGTAGCGGTTGTGACCGGATTTGTAGCGGGAGTGATGTACCTTGTGCAGGCCCATCGACTCAAGCATAAACTACCGCCGCGTGCGGGCCTGGAACTTCCAAGCCTGGAGTGGCTGCAAAAGGCCAACGAACGTTCTTTGATCTACTCTTCGTTCTTACTGGTGCTCGGTGTGGGTTCCGGAATCATCCTCAATTTTGTCAAATACGCTCGACTCAACACGGGGACTCCCTGGACCGATCCTGTCGTGTGGGGATCTGGTATTCTTTTGCTCTGGTTGACTGCCGCACTGTTGTTCAAAGGACTCTACAAGCCGGCTCGTCAGGGCCGAAAGGTGGCTTATTTAACTGTTGCCTGTTTCTTGTTTCTCGTGTTGGCAATTGGCCTGGCGTTGATGGCCCGGCATGCGAGTGTTGTCGACCAACGTCCCTCGAATGACCTCAGCCGTCGGCAGTCAACTGGCTGTCCGTTGGCTGGCAATGATGAGAAGACGATCCTTGGGACCAGAGATCTGCGACGGCACTCTTCGAGGATTTTTTCTACCGGGGGTGCATGATGAAACTACAAATCATCGGCTGCAGTCATCACACGACTCCTGTAGAAATTCGTGAACGCCTGGCATTTCATCCAGAGCAAATCCCCGCGGCGCTCCAGCAGCTGCGCGATCGCTTTCCCGCCTCCGAAGCAGTACTTCTTTCGACGTGCAATCGAGTGGAGCTCTTCTTAGCTGATGAAGATCCCCGCGGCGGTCTCAGTCAAAATGAAGTAGCTGATTTTTTGGCTGACTTCCACGGCTTGAAAGCGGTCGACATTCTGAATGATCTGTTCGAACGAACCGGAGAGGATGCGATTCGGCATTTGTTCAGCGTGGCAGGTAGTTTGGATAGCATGGTCGTTGGCGAGCCACAGATCTTGTCCCAAGTCAAGCGCGCTTATGAACTGGCAATCAACGGTCGTAGCGACGGACCACTGACGCACGCAGCCTTCCAGGCAGCAATTCGAGTAGCCAAGCGCGTAGCTAACGAAACATCGATTCAGCGTCGCCGACTGAGTGTCCCGAGTATTGCAGTCGCCGATTTTGCCCGACAGATCTTCGAGCGATTTGATGATAAACGGGTACTGGTGATCGGAGCCGGCGAGATGGCAGAGGAAACTTTGCGGTATCTGGTCGACGAAGGTGCTCGAGACATAACAATCGTCAACCGACATTTCGAACGCGGTAATAAATTGGCGGAAGCATTTAACGGACGCGTGGAACCATTTGAGAGGCGCTTCGAGCTGTTCGCCGATGCGGACCTCGTCATCAGTACCACCGGAGCAGCAGAGCCGGTCATCACTCGAGAGAATTATGCTGCGGTGCAGCATCGCCGGAACCAGCGGCCCCTGTTTGTTCTCGACCTGGCCGTTCCCCGTGACATTGAACCGGAAGTGGGCGACTTGATCGGCGTGTATCTCTATTCCATTGACGATCTACAGCGTGCTTGCGAGTCCAATCGGCGAGCGCGTGAAAAAGAATGGCCGAAAGCCGATAAAATTCTAGACGAGGAAACAGCCCGATTTATGGCGGATCTTAACCACCGCGCAACAGGCCCTACCATCAAACGCCTAAAAGCCACGGCTAACGATCTAAAAGACAAAGAACTGGCCCGCTTGTTCAATAAGCTAGATGAACTCGACGAGAAGAGTCAGGAAGAAATTGGGCACAGCTTTGAGCGCCTGATCAACAAACTGCTGCACCCGCCCCTGGAATCATTACGCGACGAGGCCCAAAGTGGTGCGCCGCTCAGGTTGCTAGAAGCCCTCAAGAAATTGTTCCAAATCAAGGACTAGTTGATACGGTGGAACGCGACTGCCTCTGATCGTCAGTCGCTCGCCACTTGTTTTAGGCCCGGCTACTCATCCTCGGTCTCTTCATCCTCGGTCTCTTCATCCTCGGTCTCTTCATCCTCGGTCTCTTCATCCTCGGTCTCTTCATCCTCGGTCTCTTCA
>PBTE01000134.1 GCA_002726515.1 Planctomycetaceae bacterium
AAATATTACCGAGTTGACAGATGTTGACTCGGGTGGAATCAACGTTTTGCTGCTCGGCATCTGCCAGGAACTCGGCATCCGCAGTGTGCTCACCACCCAAGTCATTAACTGGGCCCGCACCAGTGTCCGGGAGTGCGATTTAGCTCGACGTCTTGTGCACTATGCCGCTACTCACCGCGTCCTCCCAAAACACCTGGAATCGAAACTGGTCACGCTACGAGATGTAAACACGTTTCCACATCCGCCGGAGTTCCTGGACCAGTTATCGTCGCGCATCAAAGACAACAACTTTCGCATTTTCGCTCAGCACGGCCTGCTGCACTTGCTTTCTGCCAATTTACACCTCACCGGCCAAGACCCGTTTCAACTGTTCGAGGAACTGCTCAGTTACGACCCTGCCAACATGGACCCATCACACGCATTCTATTTGGGCTACGAATTTTCCAAGGCGGTCACGGCCTTGACTCTGAACAAGGAATATAGCCAGGATGAGTCATTGGATTGGGGCTACCTGACGGCGCCCGAAGCAAGTCATCGGCTACGTCGGTATGCAGCCTGGCGGACGAAAAAATCATGACTTCAGACGGAACCGGTTACGAAACCCATCACTGAGTTGACACGACGGACCTGTCACAGAAAGTCCTTGAAACGATTCCCCGGACATTAGGCCAAGCCGGGTATTCAACACCGAGTGCAGTAGAATACAGACCTCCATGAAAATCGAGACTTGTGAAACAAGCGTACCTCTGGTTGAAGAACTGGAACACTGGGTGGAACCAGTGGAACTCTTCTCCCATTTCAACACGCTCCCTCACTGCGTTTTTCTTGATAGCGCAAGTCAGCACGCGCGACTGGGCAGATACTCCTATTTGGCTGCCGACCCTTTCCAATTTGTCGAAGTCCCCGCCGATGGTAGCGACGGGTTGACTTTCCTGGAGAATCTACTGGGGGCCTGGCCCTGCCAGACTATCAGCGATCTGCCTCCCTTCCAGGGCGGAGCCGCGGGTTTGTTGAGCTACGATCTTGCTCACAGCCTCGAAAATCTGCCCCGACCTTGTCACGACGAGTTCTCCGTTCCCGCCATGGCCATCGGGCTGTATGACGTCGTAATTTCCTTTGATCATTTGAAACAGCGTGCCTGGATTCTTTCATCCGGTTTTCCCGAACCCCCCGGAAATCGTCGAGTTCGGCGTGCGACAGAACGCCTGCGGGCAGCCAAACAACGAATCTGCCACCCGCCAGAACCAAACCACCTCCCTTCTCCGACCCTTGCGGCCTCTCCTCTCACCACCCAGCAACTGGCACCGCAACATCCCACCTCGATCGCGCCGGAACTGACCAGTACTTTCACGGCGGAGGGTTACCACACCGCCGTCGAGCGAGTCATTGAATACATCCGGTCCGGTGACGTCTTCCAGGTCAACTTATCCCAACGTCTGTTGCACCCCCTGACGGACGATTCGGCCAGTCTGTATTTACGTTTGAGAGCCCGTAACCCGGCACCGTTTGCGGGCTACTTCGACCTGGGTACGTTTCAGGTCATCAGTGCGTCACCAGAACGCTTCCTGCAGGTCCATGAACGCTCTGTTGAAGCTCGGCCCATCAAGGGGACACGACCGCGGACCAACTGGCCGGAAGCCGATCTTTACGTGGGAGAACAACTGGAACAGAGTGAAAAAGACCGGGCGGAAAATGTGATGATCGTCGACCTCCTGCGAAACGACCTTTCGCGATCCTGCCAGACTGACAGCCTGCGGGTGTCTCAACTTTGTCAACTTGAAACGTTTCAATATGTGCAGCATCTGGTATCCGCAGTGACTGGAAAACTGGCAGAGGACGCCTCGGTCTTCGACCTGCTGCGGGGCGCTTTTCCAGGCGGGTCCATCACCGGGGCCCCCAAATTGCGCGCCATTGAGATCATTGCCGAGCTGGAACCAACGGCACGGGGAGCCTACTGCGGAAGCCTGGGATACCTGGGTTTTAACGGCAGCATGGACCTGAGTATTCTGATCAGAACCATTCTGGCAGGTCGCGGGTGGTGGCAGTTCCCTGTCGGTGGGGGGATTGTCGCCCAGTCCATCCCCGTACAAGAATACGAGGAGACCTGGCACAAGGCAGAAGGACTGTTGCGAGCGGTGAGATGAGTGAAATCCTACTGATTGACAACTACGATAGTTTCGTCCACAACCTGGCCAGGTATCTCGAACGACTTGGCCAGCTCACACACATCGTACGCAACGACCAGATCGATGCCGCAACGATCCGGCGCATGTCGCCCGCAGCGATTGTGTTGTCACCCGGTCCCTGTACCCCCCGAGATGCCGGAATGAGTGTCGAAATCGTGCGGGCCCTACACAGAGAATTCCCGTTCTTTGGAGTTTGCCTGGGACATCAAATTCTGGCAGCCGCATGGGACGCCGAGATCGTCCGCGCACCCGAACCAGTGCACGGCAGAGTCAGTCCCATTTTTCATACAGGCCAGGGAATTTTTACAGGACTTGAAAACCCTTTTAACGCCTGCCGCTATCACTCCCTGGTGGTTGACGAGAATTCGTTGGATACGTGTTTTGAAGTTACCGCACGCACGCCAGACGTAGTGATCATGGCAATCCAACACTCCCGTTACCCGCTGGTTGGTGTACAGTTTCATCCCGAATCAATTTTGACGGAGTGCGGCTTCGGGATCCTGGCAAACTTCCTGCGGCAGATTGGCCTGGTCCTGCCACAACCTGTTCCCGGCATTGACGCCGAGAGGGATCTGGCATTGCGCCCTGAACAGCACCTGCCGCTGGGCCCCGTAACGTTTTAAAAAGAAACACCACTTTCGGTACTGGCATGAATCTCCACAGGTTCACTCTCATTCCTCGGTTGGCAACAGGACTCACGTGATTCTCGAAGGTGTCATCACCACAATCAATCAGGACGGCTCGCCCAATATCTCGCCGATGGGACCAATTGTCGACGCCAATCTCTCTTCGTTTGTACTGCGCCCTTTCGCCACCTCCACCACCTACCAGAACCTGAAACATAACGGGCAAGGCATTTTTCATGTGATTGACGATGTAGAACTTCTGGCCCAGGCTGCCATCGGTCAACCATGTCCCCTGCCGGAAATGCTTCCTTGTATCGCCGTCGACGGGATGATTATCGCGAGCGCTTGTCGCTGGTTTGGATTACAGGTCACTGAAATCGACGACCGACAGGAACGATCCCTTATGAAATGCCGGGTCGTGCAACAAGAAACTCTTCGAGACTTCTTTGGATTCAACCGTGCAAAACACGCCGTTGTTGAAGCAGCAATACTGGCAACACGCACCCGGTTCCAGAAGCGAGAGACCGTGCAACGCGAGATGGATCGTTTGCGAGTTCTGGTCGAAAAAACCGCGGGCGCGGCCGAACAGCGTGCCTTCGGCCTGCTGGAAGAACATATCCGTCAAGCTGATTTCCCACTGGGTTGATGAACGTGGCTGACTCCGTGATCCAAGTAACCGCTCCCAGCCGAATCCATTTCGGGCTGATGTCCTTTGGCCAGGCCTCCTGGAAACAATTTGGAGGGGTTGGATTGATGGTCGAACCACCTTGCTGCCGACTCTCCTTCGAATCAGCTGATCAACTGGAGATCAGCGGTGATCAATCGGACCGGGTGCACGACATTGTCGACCGTTGGTCAGATGCAACCCGCTGGGGCAGTGATTTACGCTGTCGCATCCATGTCCACCAGACATTGCGCCCGCATAGCGGACTGGGATCGGGCACGCAACTGGCATTGTCGGTAGCGGCGGGTCTGAACCGATTTTTCCGTCTTCCCTACAAGGGCCCCGATGACCTGGCACGTTCTGTCTCACGAGCCCGCCGGTCTACGGTCGGCACCTATGGTTTCTTTCACGGTGGCTTGATCTGGGAATCAGGAAAATCGGGGCCGGACGGGACGTCACGCCTCGAACAGCGGGTCGTGCTACCTTCCTCCTGGAGAATTCTGCTGATTTGCCGCCGCCGGGGCCACGGGATGTTCGGCGAAGGGGAGCAACATGCCTTCGATCGCGTCGCTCCCGTCCCGACGGACATCTCCACTTCCCTGAAAAATGAAGTCGCCGGCCACATGCTGCCCGCAGCCCGCGAGGGTCGATTTCAGGATTTCAGTGAGAGCGTCTATCGTTACGGTCACCGGGCGGGAATGTGTTTTTCCGGAGTCCAGGGAGGACCTTTTGCAGACGCCTGGCAGGAACAACTCATTCAACGGCTAAGATCCTGGAACCTGCCTGGCGTGGGACAAAGTTCCTGGGGGCCCACCGTGTTCGCCTTCACCGAAAACGAACGAATTGCTGACGACTTTGCGGCACGCCTACGGGACGATCCCCGGACGGCCGACACCGACATCACGATTTCCCGGCCTAATGATTGCGGAGCCCGCATCGAAGTCCTGAACGCCTCGTGTTAAAATCTTATTCCGACACTTTGTCACCCAGCCAACCACCACCCGCATGGCGACACTTAGTTTTCCCCCGCCAGTTGCACCAGAAAGCCGGAAGCCGCCGATTGACATTGGCCACAACCTTTTGCTCCAACAGGGAAAAAATGAATGAGGATGGTTCTCGCCCGTCCCAACACCGCGCTGACGTTTCGTGACGTCGCATGCAAACAAGTTTTAAAACGAATGTCAGCCCCGGGGTGAACCGCCTCATCATCCTGAATTCACTTTCGGAGCAGACACAAGGAGTAAAATATGGCCGAACTGGGCGTCAACATCGATCATGTTGCCACCGTCCGACAGGCACGGCGCACTTTCGAACCCGATCCAATCTGGGCGGCCGCACTGGCAGAACTGGGAGGCGCTGATGGAATTACCATCCACCTCCGCGAAGACCGTCGTCACATCCAGGAACGGGATTTCCGCCTGTTGCGCGAAACTGTGCACGTGAAGCTCAATCTCGAACTTGCTTGTGAAACTCAGGTCCTCAAGATTGCCGGTTCCGTCAAACCCGATCAGGCCACGCTCGTACCGGAACGAAGGGAAGAAGTCACCACGGAAGGAGGACTGGACGTTGTCACGTCTCGAGATCGCGTCCAGGAGGCCGTCAAACAATTGCAGGGCGAGGGTATCGCCGTCAGCCTGTTCATCGATCCAGATCCACAACAAATCGAAACCGCAGCAGAACTGCAGGTCGAAGCCGTTGAACTTCACACCGGCCAATATGCTTTGGCCAGTGGATCACAGCAGAAATCGGCGCTTGCCACGCTTGCCAACGCCGGACAATTGAGCCGCGGTTTAGACCTGACACTCCACGCAGGACACGGACTGACTTACCAGAATGTGAAATCTGTGTCTGCCATCGAAGGCATGCACGAACTGAATATCGGACACAGCATCGTCGCTCGTGCGCTGATGGTTGGCATGGAGCGGGCTGTGCGAGAAATGAAACAACTGGTGGAGTGACCGGGTCACCGGGCATCGATTCAAGGCTGCCAAAACTCCCTGCCAACGCGGCCCGTGCGGGCGGTGAAACTCCCTTTCAGATCACGACAGAAACCGGGTCTGTCGTTTCCGCCCCTAAATCGGGTCACAGCCAGGGGAAACGGGAGACCGCCTGTTACGACAACATGGCCCCCGCAGTACGGCGAGCCAGACTCCTAAAAGGGAACAACCGGTCACCTGCAACCTGTTCGTTGACACTGTCCCTGGCAGCCTCCTGCTGACCCATTCACTCCGGTCGTTCTCTGCCTTATCATAAAGGGCTGATCGGAAATCCCGCCCCTCCAAGTAGGTCTCTCGCCATGAAAAGAAAAGGCTCTGAATTCGCCGACCTGTCCGTTGCCATGATTACTCCTTTCCGGGACGGATCGGTCGACTACGATGCGCTGCGCCGCCAGGTGGAGTTCCAGGTCGACGCAGGCACAAAATGCCTTTGCCCGGTCGGTACGACGGGCGAATCGCCCACACTCAGCCACGAAGAACACGAGAAAGTGATCTCGGAAGTCGTGCAAACCGCCGCGGGTCGCTCAAAAGTCATGGCGGGCACCGGTTCAAACAGTACCGCGGAAGCCTTGCGACTGACCCGGTGGGCTGCCAAAGAAGGAGCCGACGCCGCGCTGGTCGTTGCCCCGTATTACAACAAACCGACCCAGGAGGGGTTCTATCAACATTACAAGCAGGTTGCAGAGGCGGTCCAGATACCAATCTGTGTGTACAACATTCCTGGCAGGGCAGCCAAGAACATTGAACCGGAAACCATCTGCCGACTTGCCGAAGTAGACAACATCACCATGGTCAAAGAAGCGACGGGCCAATTGGACCAGGCATCGCACATTCTGGCTGCCACCGATTTGACGGTGCTGAGCGGAGATGACAGCCTGACGTTACCCTTGATGTCCATCGGTGGCGAGGGAGTTATCTCGGTGGTCGGAAACATTATCCCGCAAGACATGATTCAGCTGGTGCATGCCCACCAACAAAGTGACATCAACCGGGCCATCCAGTGGCACCACAAACTGTTTCCGCTCTGCCGCGACATGTTGGGCCTGGCCACCAATCCCATTCCCATCAAAATTGCCATGAAAATGCTGGGACGAGATTCCGGAGACCTGAGACTTCCTATGACTCCGCTCGATTCGGCCGGAGAATCAAAGCTGCAACAGACGTTGACGGGTTATGGTCTGTTATGAAGGTGAGTTCACTTCACGAGCAACATGCACCATTGGGTTCCAGTTGCAACTTTGGACAACGGGACTCGTGAACAGACCGGCAAACGGATACCAGCTCGCTTCACTGAATCAACAGGTGCACCAGGCGAAGGAGGCGAGCCGCGACCGGTTCTAATAACTTCCTCAGAACCCTGATTTTTTGTGAGTATGCCACACTCAATGGTGGGGAACGCTCACTACTGGCCATCCTGCCCCAACTGCAGGCCGCCGCCTTCGATATCGTCGTGGCCATCGGTTGCCCCGGGCCCCTGCAACGCCAACTCGAGCAGATGGGCATTGAAACTCGGTTGCTCGAATTTCACAACGACCAGGGACAACGCCATCCGCAGCAGGTGTTGCGTGAGCAACTGTTGCAGGTCTGTCAACAAATCCGTCCGCAATTGATCCATGCCAACAGCGTGGCGATGAGCCGCCTGGTCGGCCCGGTGGCCGCGCGCGCCTGTATACCCAGCCTGGGGCACCTGCGTGACATGCTGCGGATCAGCGGCCAGGCGTGGCGCGATCTGCAATGTCACGCCCGCCTGCTGGCCGTGTCAGCTGCCACCAAGGCCTGGTACGAACGCTGGGGAGTTGCCCCTGAAAAGCTGCACGTTGTTCACAACGGCGTCGATCTGGACCGATTCCGGCCACGGGAGCGGACCGGCTACCTGCACCAGGAGTTGTCCCTGCCACCTTCCGCCGTGCTAGTGGGCAAGGTGGGCCAAATCTGCTTGCGTAAAGGCACCCTGGATGTACTCGAAGCGTTTCGCCAGGTCATCGTCAAGCAAAGCAACGTCCATTTACTGATCGTCGGCGAACGCCATTCCGGAAAGCTCGAATCGATCGAATTTGAACAGTCGCTACGCCGCCGCGCAGAGTCACCTGACCTGGCGGAACACGTCCATTTCCTGGGATACCGAAACGACGTCTCGCGGCTCCTTCCAGAGTTGACTGCACTGCTGCATGGAGCTCGCCAAGAACCCCTGGGCCGGGTTCTGTTGGAAGCCGCTGCTGTGGGCCTACCCATTGTGGCTACCGACGTGGGCGGCACCAGTGAAATCTTCCCTCCGCGAACGAACTCCGCAGTGCTCGTCCCGCCTGAGAATCCCGACGCCATGGCTCACGAAGTTCGTTCCGTCCTGCAAGACGCCGCAAGGCAAGCGGAACTGGGAAGATCAGCCCGTCAGCGTATCAGGTCCAGCTTCTCTGACACGGCTTGCGCCACCCGGATACGTGAACATTTCGAGGCGGCAGTCAAGTGCGCTGGTCACTAGGACCCCGGCACGAGCTGGAAAGGACACCGCTGGCCGCCATTCACATCGCCACCAACCGTGCCATCGGTAGGCTGGTGCGTTTCCAAGTGCACGGACGTCGTAAAAAGGAAACACGAAAAGTGCCGGCAACCTGTCGCTTCGCCTGTTGTTGGGTCCATCACGCCGAACCACCAGTTTTTTTTTGAAAGTTTGGCCGCGTTTCAGAAACTAAGCTAAAGTTGAACAACAGTCGAACCGGAGCGGAAATTTCCTGCCCAGATTCGACCCTTTTCCATTTTCTTTTCCATACGTCGCTCGAAAAACACTACCACGGCCGTTCGGCCGTCGGCGAGTCCCAGAGTGCCGGATCGTTGTCTCGAAAAAACTCGCACATCCAGATTTGGGGTCAGCTATGAACTGCCAAGAACTTGCTGCGCGGATTGAAACCATACAACCCGATGCCAACCTTACCGAGGTGGCTCGACTCTGCCTTCTGTTAAGCAACTCCGTCCCGGATCACACTACACTGGTTGACGAACGCAACCTCGCGGAAGCGTGGAACGGAATGGGGCTGAAGCTACAGGCGGCCACGGATCAACACGCCGCAATGACCAGCGAACTCGAGTCACTCGCTGCCTCCGATCCCCAGCACTTCCAACCGGAACAAATCTGGATTCTGATCCGGGCGATCAGGGTTCAAAGCCAGATCCTGCAACTTTACGTTGGGCAACCCGTGCTGAACTCTTGATCCATTAGGGCAGCGCACGCAAAACTGCATCTTTTCCTGCCCGCTTGAAGGCCAACATCACGATAGCTGGCCAGGTTCTGACGCAGGCAATAGGCAACGCCTTTGCTGGCCCAACGTGTTCGACGGCGACAATGCCGGGGGCATCATCGCGGACACCTAGCGGCTCAACAGGCACGCCGCAACCGACATGTAGATCACAATCCCGAGAATGTCGATGATCCCGGCCACAAACGGGTTGCTCATGAGGGCCGGGTCGAGTCCGAGACGCTTGAAAATGAGCGGCAGTGAGGCTCCCAACAAAGTGCCGCTGACCACGACAAGCAACAAGGTAATGGGTAACACGGCCGATTGCAACAGGGAATAGTTCATTGCCAGAGCTGCCACAAACCCGATCGTACCCAGCCCACCTCCCAACATCAGCCCGACAAACAACTCTCGACGAATCACTTGATACCAGTTTCTAAGCGTGACATCTCCTGTCACCATCGCGGTGATGATTAACGTGGCCGATTGATTCCCCGAATTTCCACCACTGGAAATGACCAGTGGTATGAACACCACGAGCCAGGACCACCATTGCAGGTGATTCTCGTCGTAATAGGTCAAGGCAAACGCTGTCAGCAAGGCCCCCACGAACAGTACAATCAACCAGACTCCCCGTTTCCAGGTGAGGGTGAAGATTCCGGTTTCCAGGTAGCTTTGCTCCAACGGGTCGACACCCGCAATACGGTGTGCATCTTCGGTAGCTTCTTCGCGAAACACGTCGATAATGTCGTCGTGCGTAATGATCCCGAGCATCCGGCGGTCGTCATCGATGACGGGAATCGCCAACAAGTCAAAATGCGCAACCTTGTTTGCGATTTCTTCCTGGTCATCCAGAACATTCACGGTCACCAGATCGCGTTCCATCAACTGTCCGAGTGTTATTTCCGGCCGGGCAACGGCCGAAATCAATTGTCGTGCCGAAATGACGCCTCTCAATTGATCCGATTGATCATCGTCCACGATGTAGAGGTAGCTGATCGTTTCCAGTTCCCGCGCCTGACGACCGATTTCATCGATCGCTTCTTTGACCGACAGGTTTTCACTCAGCTCGGCAAATTCGGTCGTCATGAGGGCGCCGGCGGACTCCTCGGGATAGGCTCGCAACCGCAGGATGTCTCGCCTTTCAACGGCGGGCAACAGCGGTAACAACTCGGACACCACTTGTGACTCGACGTCGTTCAACAGGTCAACTCGATCATCCGGCGGCATCGCGGCGATCACTTCGGCGACTTCCCTGCGGTCCTGGGACCCAACCGCGTCAACCTGGCATTCGCGGTCGAAATAGCTGAAGATACCGACCCGTGATTCGATATCAGCGTGCTGTAGCACCGACCACCTCTCGTCCGTTGTTAAACCTTCCATGAAGTCCGCTGTACGGGCCGGATGCAGAGCAGTACAGAACTCTGCCAATTCTGCGTCGTTATCTTCATCCAATAACTCTCGCAATTCCGGCAGGTACAACGTATTGATCATGATCTCACCATTCCCAAACACAGGATCGCCCGGAGGCCCGGCGCGCCACAGAAAGCGCCCAATCATAATATAGAAAACAAACGGCGACTACGGATCAATAGAGAACCGTAGCGAAGGACTCGCTCAATCCCGGCCGGCCCTGACCAGATCACTCCCCGGGTCGTCAACTCACGGGGCAGGTGATTTTCTTACGACCCCTCCTCAGATTTCGTCTTCGGTGCGGGACTGCCCGGAATTCTCGGGACCGCACCTACTGGCAGGGGTCTCAACTCCACCATGACAGATAAAGCCTTCTCCTCCCGAAAGAGGCCTACCGAATGCCGGGACCCGAGTGGTAGTTGCTCCACAGCATCCTGCAGGTCGCCGACATCTCGCAAAGACTTACCGGCAAAGTCAACGATGACGTCTCCCCGTTGGAGGCCCGCATCGGCTGCCGGGCTATCCGAGATGACCCCCTCAACCAGAATCCCGTAATTCGCAGGAACCTTCAGGTCGTTTTCGCGGATGTATTCTGCATCAACACTGCCGATACGGATGCCCAGATATGCCCGCTGAACCTCACCCGTTTCGATCAACTGGTCAGCAACCCACTTGGCACGATTAATGGGAATCGCGAACCCGATCCCTTGATAACCTCCGCTAACACTGACGATTGCGGTGTTGATTCCGACGACTTCACCATCCAGGTTCACCAGTGGCCCCCCTGAATTTCCGGGGTTGATGGCCGCGTCGGTCTGCAACATTTTTCCACGACGGATGGCTGCAACACCTCGACCTCTACCACTGATGATTCCGGCACTGACAGTCGATTCATACTCGAACGGACTACCCACAGCAATCACCCAGTCTCCGATGGCCAACCGATCGGAATCCCCCAGTCGGGCGGCTTTCAACGACGACTTCGAAGCGATATATACAATCGCCAAATCACTATTCGAATCCGCCTTGATATTTTTTGCCTCCAACTCACTTCCATCCGAAAAACGAATCCAAATCCGATCTGCGCCGTGGATCACGTGCGCATTGGTGAGAACAATTCCGGACTCATCGATGAGAATCCCAGAACCAACATTTCGGGACGCTGGCAAACGAAATCCTTCCGGCAAGTGTAAGTCCGGCGGCAAATCAAAGGGAAAGTCCTCTGCCGATATTTCCTCAGCGTCTTTCCCTTCGACCTCGGAAATCACGGTCACCACGGCGGGCGTGATCGAATTTGCAGCCGATCGAAACGCCCGGGACAAAGCTTTCGCTTGATCAGTGGCCGAGACGGGTTCTTGCCCCAGAACTCCTCCGGTCCCCGACAACATCACCCAACAAGCAGACAGCCCTGCGACCAGAGCCGCGTGCCGACATGCGCTCCATGACAGCCAGCGGCAGAATGCATTGATTTTGATTCGAGACAGGTAAACAAAGAAAATCTTCATTCCAATCCTAACGCGACCGAGCCACACAGAAGGTTTCTGATTCCACACTTCCGTCTTCACGCCTTCTTCGGAGTCGTGAAGACGGACCTGGACCAAACGCTACGGGATTTCCACGGACACAACAACAACTCGCTGTCCTTTGCGACTGCCGACTTTCAGGTCTCCTCACATCATTTCCTCGTCGCTGATGACCGACCGGCCGCGATGACGACCCACACCGACTCGAGCTTCTATCCTGGTTCACTCACTTCCATTTCTGTTACTCATCTTCAGTACCTGCCTGCCGATTTTCGCCGCCGCACCCTGGCCGCCTGGCCGTTCAATCCGCGACCGCGCCCCCGGAACAGCCCCTACCAACCATACCACGTAGACAGGAACGCTGCCATCAAGTTGACACCGCCTATAACACCAACTATATTTGGGCGTGTTGCTCTTTTCGCGTACTTTTATAATTAAAACGCCTAACACAACGGGGACAGGCTAGTCGGCTTGTCTCGCCGTCGGTTGCAGTTTGCGACTGACGCCGGTCCCCGCTCTGTTAGTCGTGGTGAGGTCGTTCGCCGATGCCACGCAAACCGACTTCGGCTACCGCCGATTTGTCGCAAAAGCTCAGCAAGTGCGAGCAGGCAATTGGCTATGTCTTTCAGGACAAAGAAATCCTGCGTGCAGCCCTGACTCACGCCTCTGGAGCCAAGCATCGTCTTGGCTCGAATGAACGCCTGGAGTTCCTGGGGGACGCCATTCTCGGCAGCGTGGTCTGCGAGATGCTCTTTCGAAAATTCCCGCATTTCCTAGAGGGGGATCTGACGAGGATTAAATCGATTGTCGTGAGCCGCGAGACCTGCGCCAAAATCAGTGTCGGGCTTGATCTGGAAGATTGCCTTATATTAGGCAAGGGGATGGTAACCCAACAACACGTTCCACTCTCGTTGCTGGCGGACGTTTTTGAGTCATTGGTGGCTGCAATTCATATCGATGGGGGCGAAGACGCCTCGCGGGATTTTATCATCCGGCACACATCGCCCCAAATGGAATTGGCGGTGAGCGGAGAGACCGGCAGTAATTTCAAATCCCAATTACAGCAACTCACTCAGAAAGAGTTTGGCACAACACCAAATTACTGTTTAATAGAAGAAAAAGGACCAGACCACAGCAAACACTTTCGCATCGCCGCCTCCGTGGCTGACACCCTTTACTCCCCTGCCTGGGGTCGCAACAAAAAGGAGGCCGAACAAAGAGCGGCCTGTAATGCCCTGGCGCAAATCGAGGGCAAGGTCGCTCCCTTTCCCGCCACCCTCTCACAACCCTGAATACGTTTCCCCGGACACCCCCGCACGTTCACCCGTGCCGGATTGCCAACGAGCGGGTATCGGGGCCGATCAACAGCCCTGTCCGTTGCAAAATCCCTCCCTGACACAACCGCAATCACAGACGGGGAACCTGCCTGCTCTTTTCGAATTCCAGTGCCAGCCCTTAGAATTACAGGCAGGCTCTGACGTGCCACGCCCCGACTCGCTCAGCTTCCTCCACTCATCGATGGTTGTTCTACATCATGTCCTCACGTTGTATCGCACTGCTCTCCGGTGGACTCGACAGCATCCTGGCCATTCGTCTCATGCAGCAACAAGGCCTGGAGGTGGAAGCGATCAATTTCAAGACGACCTATACCTGTTGCCAGGATGCCGCCGGACAATCAGCGCGGGACCTTGGAGTACGCCTGACCGTCCTGGGTCAGGACGACGATTACCTGCAACTGATCAAACACCCCGCCTACGGTCGTGGCAAGGGAGCCAATCCGTGCGTTGACTGTCGCATTTACATGTTCAAGCGTGCCAGGGACTTTGCAGAACAAAATGATGCTCAGTTCATTGTGAGTGGCGAAGTCGTCGGCCAACGGCCCATGAGTCAAAAACGGCGCGACCTGGACATCATTGCCGACAAGTCGGGACTGGAAGACCTCCTGCTCCGTCCTCTCTCGGCAAAGCTACTGCCGCCCACGTGGCCAGAACGGGCAGGCATCGTGGATCGTTCCCAACTTTTCGCATTCAACGGCAGAAGCCGAAAAGGACTTATCCGGTTGGCCCGGCACCTCGAAATTTCCAACATTCCTCCACCTTCCACGGGGTGCGCTCTGACGGAGGTAAAATTCAGCCAAAAGGTATACGACCTGGTCCGTTTAGACCCTGAAGCGGGTCGCTGGAACTTTGAACTGCTAAAGCATGGTAGACACTTCCGCTATGACCAACGCACCAAGATCGTTATTGGCCGCAACGAAACAGACAACCACTGGCTCGAATACATGCACGACCTACCTGACAGAGAGAGCACCGTGAAGTTGGTACCCGAAGCTTTCCCCGGTCCGTTGGGGCTCATCGTAGGACCTCCGCAGGAAGCAACCATACAATACGCAGGTGCTCTGCTGTTGAAGCATGCCAAAGGTTATGACCCTGATGACGCACGGATCACCGTTCACTGTAAACAGAGAAGTCGCGTCCACCGTTTTCAACGCATGGCCTCGGCCGATGAAGCCCAGACGGTGGCGTCCTGACACTTAAGCGTCCATGGGAGCGCCTATCCTGATGGAATTTGAATTCATTGACTGGCTCAGAAAACGGTTGCCCGATCATCCCTCTCTTGTGCTGGGACCGGGAGACGACGCTGCAATCTTAAATCTGGGCCGACATTCAGATTGTGTCGTCACCAGTGACCTGCTCACCGACCAGGTGGATTTCGACCTCCGGGAAACCGATGCCGCTCGAATCGGACGCAAAGCTTTAGCCGTCAACTTGAGTGACCTGGCAGCGATGGCCGCCGAACCTGTCGCGGCCATTGTTTCCCTGGCCTTGCCTCGCGACGGTGCCTTAGCGCTCGCAAAACAACTTTACGAAGGATTGCTCCCCCTGGCGGAGGACTTTCAACTGTCGATCGCCGGGGGCGACACCAACTGCTGGAACGGCCCGCTGGCTCTATCGATCACGGCCATCGGCAGGGTCACCTCACAGGGTCCTTTTCTGCGAAGTATGGCATGTCCCGGCGACGAATTAATCGTCACCGGCTGCCTGGGTGGCAGCATCCTCGGCAAGCATCTCGATTTTAATCCGCGCGTCAACGAAGCATTACTGTTAAACAAACAGTATGACATCCACGCTGCCATCGATATCAGCGACGGATTGTCTCTGGACCTTTTCCGACTGGTATCAGAAAGCGGATGTGGTGCAGAAATTCAGCTCGATCAAATCCCCGTCTCTGAACCAGCCTGCGAATTGGCTCAAATGAAAAACAATGGTCAGACGCCGTTGGCCCATGCCTTATCGGACGGGGAGGATTTCGAACTCATCCTGGCAGTTCCCCGAGACGAGGCGGCACGACTATTGCAGGAGCAACCACTGGAGGTACCGCTCACACGAATTGGCAGGTGTATCAACGACAGTGGCCTGTGGTCCATCAACAGCGGCGGCGTACGTGCGGTACTTCCAGCTGAAGGATTCGAACATGGAGTTTGAAGTTCCACGAGCCGGTGGTTTCCGGCGCCTGATGGTTTTCCAGGGCAGTACAACGATTTAAAATTACAGTCAACGCAAAGCAAACACAGAGTGGACGACCCGCGTCCAGTCATTTAACTGTTTCAATGGATACTTTCACCTTCCACGCTGCCGATCATGCCGCCACGGACCGCTTCGCAGCAGCCTTGGTCACAGCCATTCCGGATGGAACGACCGTGGCACTCGAAGCCACGCTGGGAGCAGGCAAAACGTATCTCGTGCAGTCGGTCGCTGAGAACGCGGGAATCCCCCGTGAGCAGGTGACCAGTCCCACTTTTGTGCTTTGCCAAGAGTATCACGGAAATCGTACCATCCATCATTTCGATGCCTATCGTATCAACGATGAAGATGAGTTCTTACAACTCGGAATGGAAGAGTATTTTCAAGCACCCGGCCTGATCTTTATCGAGTGGTCAGAGCGAGTGTCCAATTGCCTGCCTTCCTCACACCTCAGGATCCGAATCGACGTTACAGGAGAGACCTCACGGAACCTCGTCGTTTCCGCTATCGGACAGTTCCCCAAAAAAATTCTGAGCGATATTGAAAATCGGCTGGCGGGCCTCACCGGCGAGGGATCGCAGTGACAACCGTGGCAGGTCAGCCCGACCAGCCATTCTGCCTCTAACATCGACCACGTTGCCTTGACCAGTAGGGTGGGTTAGGATCCGTAGAACAACGCTCGAACATGCGGATACTCTCTAGCAATGAATGACAAGTCATGGAGTAGTTGGATTGCTCGTCTGGCCGAGGGTGACGACCAGGCAGTTCACGATTTCTGGGACACGTACGGAGACCGGCTTCAGAAGCTGGCCGCCCATCATCTGGCGTCCGGGTTGCAGCAACGGGTCGGCCCGGAAGATGTTGTACAATCGGCTTGTCGCACTTTTTTGAGGCGGGCGCAACTGCAGCAGTTCAGCCTGAATGACACGGAGAGTCTCTGGCGTCTGTTATGCGTCATTACGATCACCAAAGTCCGGGAACAGGCGAGATTTCACTTGCGCCAAAGACGGGGAGTGCAACGTGAAGTTCCGCTTCCTCCCGGCGATGACGACAGTCAGCACCTTCGTCGGGAATGGATAAGTAACGAACACTCGCCGGAGGCGGCGGCGGAGTTTGCAGATGAGTTTGAGAAACTGCTTAACGCCTTGGACGAAGAAGAACAGCAGTTTGTGCGTTTGAAGCTGGAAGAACAAACCAATGCCGAAATAGCGGCAAGTCTGGCCTGTTCCGAACGGACCGTACGTCGCATCCTGAAAAGAGTGCAGTCACGATTGAGGCAAATGCTTGAATGAATACGGATGACACCGAATTCTTTCCGGTTGACGAAACGATGCGGCGCCAATTTGAGGCAGCGTGGGCGGCCGGTGCGCCACAACCCATCGAAGACTTCCTGCCGGACCGCCAACATCCAACTTTTTTGACAACGCTTGAAGAACTCATCCACGTTGAACTGGAATTTTCCTGGAAAGCCTGGGCTGGCCGGCCAGAGAACGACAGCACCCTCGCCTTGGGCCAGGTGAGAGAACGGCCGGCACAACTGGAAAGTTTTCTCAAACGCTTCGACCAGCTTCGCGAGCAGGACATTCTGTTGCGCCTGCTGGAACAGGAATTCCTCGTCCGCAGTCAAAACGGTGACACCGCCGCCCCCGTCGAATATCACAACCGCTTTCCAGAACTCGCACAGAAGAACAAGGAATTCAACCGTCTTCTGGAACGACTCTACAGGGAGACGGCCAGAAAAAAGGAACTGCGTACCGGATCGCTTCAACCAAAACATGGCGACTTCCCGCGCCAATTCGGAAACTACGAACTTCTGGAGCCGCTGGGCCAAGGAGGCATGGGAATCGTATTTCGAGCCCGGCAGCAGAAAGTCGATCGCCTGGTTGCCCTGAAAGTGATTCGGTCGGACCAGTTGCCGCTGGCAACCGAGGAGTCACGACGGTCGATGGTCGACCGTTTTCGCCAGGAAGCCCAGGCAGCCGCCCGCCTGGATCACGAAAACATTGTCACCGTTTACGAGGTCGGCGAAGTTGAGGAACAGCACTTTTTCTCCATGCAATACATCCAGGGACAAAGCCTGGCCGAACTGCTAGGCGGCCGCCCGCTCGACAATCGCCGGGCCGCCGCGTATCTCGAACCGGTGGCGAGGGCGGTGCACGAGGCTCATACGTCGGGGATCCTGCACCGTGACCTCAAACCGCACAACGTACTCATTGAATCAAAAACAGACCGGCCTTTAGTTGCTGATTTCGGACTCGCCAAACTGGCCGAAGGAAACGACGAGTTGACCCGCGCCGGCGAGGCGGTTGGCACTCCGTCTTACATGTCACCGGAACAGGCTCAAGATGCCTCCCAGGTCACCGCTTTGACAGACGTGTATGCCCTGGGCGCTACGCTCTACGCGGCCCTGACAGGCAGACCTCCCTTTCAAGCGGCGTCATCAATCGAGACACTGCGTCAGGTTATCGACGAAGACCCGGTACCCCCTTCGCGCCTGAATCGAGCCATCGGCCGCGACCTTGAAACCATCTGCATGAAGTGCCTGGACAAGTCTCCCGAACGCCGCTATCCATCGAGCCAACATTTGGCGGAAGACCTGGGGCGATACCTGAGGTACGAACCCATCCGGGCACGGCCCGTCGGCCGGATCAATCGTTCCTTCCGCTGGTGTCGACGAAATCCTCTCACCGCCCTCTTGTCAGGCCTGGCCCTCACCTTCCTGTTCCTGACCCTGACCAGCAGCTTCATCGGTTACGTACAGACCAGGTCTGCGCTGCGGCAGGCTCACGACAACCTGTCCGAAGCCCACCAGGCCGTCGAGGACTTTTTTTCTCTGGTCAGCGAAAGCGACCTGCTCAACCAGCAGGGCCTGCAACCTTTACGAAAGGAGCTGTTGCAACGGGCCCGCTCGTACTACGAACGCTTTATTTCCCAGCGACGAGAGGACCCGACCACACGCGATGAACTCGCCTTAACACATTTTCGAATCGGACGAATTACCGACCTGATAGGATCACATCAAGAGTCGCTCACCGAATACCAGCAGGCCCATGACATCCAGCAGCAACTACTGGAACACAAACCGGGCGACGCCCATCGCATGGAAGCCCTGGCCAACACCCTCAATGCGATGGGCGTCGCCAGCGTACGACAAGGCCAGTCACTGGCAGCCCAACAACATCTGAATGAAGCCCGACGCCTGCGTAAACTACTGGTGGATCAACATGCATCCAATCGCAGTTACCACCGGACTCTCGCCAACACCTGGATGAACCTGGGTTGGGTGGCATCTGAACTGAACGAGTTGGAGACCGCCCAGAATAACTATTCCATCGCGCAAGACATTCGAGAAATACTACTTCAAAGCGACCCGCGCGACTTGCAAGTGTTGCGCGACATTGGCCGGGGCTGTAACAACCAGGCGGAACTTGCCAGACGGGGGGGTGATTTTGATTCGGCCCGTCAGCAATTGAACAAGGCGATAGAAATCTTTCAACGCATTCTTCTCCGGTCCCCGGACAACATCCAGGACCGCTACCGGCTGGCTGTCTGTTACCGGGGACACGCAGACATGACGCTCCAACTGGAGAAAGAACTGCCCGCCGCCCGTACCAGCTACCAGAAATCGGTCGAGTTGATGACCCTTTTGGTGCGTGAAAATCCACGGGTGGGCCGCTATCAGTTCGAACTGGCCCAACTTTATCGAAACATGGGTTACCTGGAAACCCGGCAGGCTCGTTGGGACGCTGCCCTGGCCGTACTGCACATCGCCCAGGCAAAACTCGCAACCCTCATTTCAAACTTTCCGGAACAGGCCACTTTCCAACACGAGTTGGCCTTCGTTCGGATGGACAGTGCCGAAGTTCACTTCGAAAACGGTGACCCCGAAGAGGGACGGCGACAACTCCGACAGGCAATTGACTTACTCGAAACATTGAGCCGCCAGTTTCCTGAAAACGCGGACAGGTATCAACAAGATCTGGAAGAAGCACGGGGATTTCTCGAGGCCCAAACCAACGCAACGAGCACCTGATGACCCGCTCCCGGTAACAAGTCGAACCGGAAACCTTCCCGGGCGGGCGACTGACCGGAACGCCCATCCCGGTCAGCCCTACGGCCCCTTTCATGCGTCCGTCCCGGCTGACATTTTTGACCGTGACTCCGGTTTTACCGCGTCACCACCGGAGGTTCAGCTGACCGCCAGAAGACCTCCGTTGGTAAAACCCTGCCGTCTAGGGGATTTCGTTAAGTCCCACAACACCACAAAAGCAGTCTCTGGGGGGATTGGTCCAACTTTGTTAACCCGGCTTGCCGAAAAAATCCGATACCAGCAAGGCTAGTTCCCAGCTGGTCACGGGTCAGCAGGTTTTGAACCCCCCTTACCCTTGCTGACCGGCCCCTGCTCAACGTCAACCAGGAATCGTTGTCATGGTCCATTGCCGTTACACGAAATATGCCGCGTCGTCTCTTGTTGGGACGTTGCTCGTGTTAGCCTGTCAACTCCCGTTCGTCATCGCTGACACGGAATTCCTTCCGGCGAACACACAGGGCCTGGAAAACTCAGCCGATTTTGCCGGGACATTGTCGACCGACTTCCAGTTGGAACCGGTTCGACTCGTGCAGGATGTGCAAACGGCACCCGGACAAATCGTCGCACCCCCGCCATCAGCCGCCGCCCCTCCTTTTCGACGTGGACTGCGCAGGGCACGAGTCCGTTTGGCGGGTTTGCCACCTATGTTTGGTGACAGCCTGGCACCGAGTCTCCAATTGACAACCAGTGGCACGTTTAACAACACATCCGACGTTCCGCTTGGGGGAGCCGCCCGCCGTGCCAAGATTGCTGAAAACAACAAAGCCCTGCCGGTCGACCGGATCTACTTTGCGTACCATCACTTCCATAACGCTTTGCAAGCGGACACCGATCCTTTCACTCCAGGATTCGACAGGACCAGTTCCCTGGAACGCTACACGCTCGGCCTGGAAAAAACCTTTTGTTGCAAGAACTGGTCGGTCGAGTTGAGAATGCCTTTCAATGACAAGTACCGGTTCCAGGACAACTCGGGCTTCAACGTCGAAGGAGGTTCGGTCGGGAATCTGGCGGTCATCTTGAAGCGACTGGTGCACCTGTCTGAACATTCCGCCACCGCGATCGGAGTCGGTCTGGACCTGCCGACAGGAAGCGATGTCGACGGCACGGGGTTCTCAAAATTCACCTTCCGTAACGAGGCCGTTCACTTCACTCCCTTCGTCGGAACTCTCTGGCATCCGACGGATTCGTTTTTCATGAATGCTTTCGTCCAGTTTGATTTTGCCGCCAATGGAAACGAGATCCGAACCGACGACGCTCGAATCGTTCTGAACGAACAGAACCTGTTCCAAATCGATGCCTCCGTTGGACGTTGGCTCTATCGATGCCCCGGTTCATCCACTTTGACCGGCATCGCGGGAATCCTGGAGCTGCATTACACGACCACCATTCAGGACGCGGACAACCGGGGATCATTTTCCGGTGAATTTGAGAGCATCGAGCAACCCGGTAACCGGTTGGATCTGTTGCAACTGACCAGCGCCATCCATGTGGGACTCGGACGCTGTACTTCCCTGAGGGTGGGAGGGGTCTTCCCGTTGCGGGACGATTACGACGAGCTCTTTGACGCGGAACTTGCAGTCCAACTTAACCGCCGCTTTTAGTGAAAAGTCGGGCTCTTCTTTCAGGGCAATATCGCCTTGACCAGGTCGGTGGCACCTAAACTGCGAGGGGAACAAAACCGCTCGCCCGCGTCAAAACCGGCCTCCCCGCCCTGAGCGCGAGCCACGGCTTCAATGCGGGGCAAAAGATGTGCCTTTTCAGGTGGAAACTGCGTCGCGTAACAGCGAATACTTTCCATTTTCGTAGCCAGGGTGTCCGAAATATCAACCACCAACGAACTTCCCCCCGCCAGGTCAGCAACCCGGCCTAGGGGAGAACAGTAGTAAATCTGGGCGGCCGGCCGGTGCTCTGGCAGGCCATCGAAATGCTCGTTCCACTTCGTGAGACCGGCGTAGAAGGCGGCAGCATCGGTAATCTGCATGGCTTGCCAGTGATCGGGCGAGCCCAAAGGGGTTTTTTCGCCAAATCCGAGAATCAACCGGGGCCGGTAACGCCGAAAATGGGTCGCCAACATCACTCGAGCTTCAAAACTGTCGAACAAACGACGATTGGGAAGGTCAAGGGTCACTCGCAGGTGAACCCCTAGCACCTCGGCCGCTTCCTGAGCTTCCGCCAATCGTACTTCCGGATCCGGACAGCGGGGAGTTGGTTCACCGTCGGTGAGGTCGATGATCCCGACACGGTAACCCTGCTGAACCAGTCGAGCCAGGGTCCCTCCGCAAGCGACCTCCACATCGTCCGGGTGTGCCCCAACTGCAACCACATCAAGTGTCGACCGTTGTGCCATGTTGCCAGCCCTTATCAGGTTTACGACGCAACAGCGCCGGCTCACAAAACTTGCGCCGACGTCAGTGCCTTGCGGTAGTCAGACATCCCCTATGATGAAACCTGTCTCCCGCTGATTTATCAGGCCAACCGGGGACTGCTCTTGGTAACACCGATCAGGAAGGTGGGATTCATGGACTCGAAACGAATCCGTTCCAGCTGATGCGTGCCATGGGAAATGTTCACCATCCACACCCGTACATCTTCGCCCGTAGCATGCAGGACCTCGTGAACGGCCGCGAGGTTTTCGATGCTGCCCACGTTGGCAACCAGGCGTCCCCCGCTGCGTAGCCGCTGAAAGGCCAATTCCGCAATCCGTCGTACTCCCTGCCCTGCCCCACTCACAAAAATGGCATCCGGGTCGGGTAAATCATCCCAGGCTTCGGGAGCCTCGCCCAAAACGGGGACAAGATTTTCAGTGCCGAAGCGTTCTGCATTCGCTGAAAGGAGTTGCAGATCCTCGGCATCCTTTTCAATGGCGTACGCACAGCCTCCCGCAGCGATTTGCGCCGCCTCAATGGCCACCGATCCACTTCCGGCCCCGACATCCCAGATAATACTCGTCGGACCGAGATCCAACGCCGAGAGGGCCAGCGTGCGAACCTCTGCCGGGGTCAGCAAACCCCGCTTGGGCTGGGATTGCAGGAAGGCCTCGTCGGGGTTTCCGAACAGTCGTCGCCCTATCATTTCAGCCGGACGGTCCGGCGCATTCGGCTTACGGACCAGGATCATGACATTCAAAGGAGAGAATTGCTGCCGGATCACTTCGTCCAATTCGGCATGTGTCACTCGTTCGTCGGGTGAGCCTAGATTTTCACAGACAAACACGCTGAAATAATCGATCTTGCGATCCACCAGCGCCTGGGCTATCGCTGCGGGCGGACACACCTCGGTCGTAAACAGTCCGGCCTTTCCGGCCGTGCGAATTTTCTCGACCGCGTGCTCCAGACTTTGGTTGGCCAGATTGGTCAAATAGGCCTCTTCCCAGCTTTCTTTCACCCTGGCAAATGCCAACTGCATGCTACTGACGTGCGGTACAACCTCGAAACGTTCCTTTCCCAGCCGGTCACAAAGAAAACGGGCGACTCCGTAGAAAAGCGGATCTCCACTGGCGAGTACAACCACTTTGCGATTTTCGTTGCGTGAAATGTACCCGGGCAGGACTGACAGATCGTTACCAATCTGAATTCGCTCAGCATCTGTCTGTGGAATCAGACCCAGGGATTTCTCGGTACCGATCAAAACGTCGGCTTCATCGACGAGCCCATGGGTGCTGGCTGTCATGCCCTCCAGGCCATCGTCTCCGATTCCTATCACGTGGACTTTTTCAGGATCAGCCAATCTCGTTCTCCATTTCGAGTACCAAATGATGGCTTTGCGAGCCGGGGGGGTCTATCCCCGGGAACCACTTGATTTTAACGCAGCATGAGACGTCTCGGATAGGACCCCTGGAACGCTGGAACGACGTCCTTTCCCCTGGCAGGCCGTCAATCCTGTATCACAAGCTGTCCGAATTCCGGAGGTTCCTTTCCAAACGGCAGCGGCCGCAAGATCACCTGCAAACTGCCAACGCACACCGGTCCACGAAAAAACCGCAGGCAAAAACCTGCGGTCACGTCGTTGATCTTAAATGCCCGTAATCCATCAGGCTTGAAAAGACCAGTAATCAATTAGGCTTGAAAAGAATTGCCACACCCACACGACTTGACGGCGTTCGGATTGTCGAATACGAAGCCGCGGCGGTCGATACTTTCGTGGAAATCTACCGTGGTACCATCCAGGTAAAGAGCACTTTTGTGGTCAACCACCACGTTCACACCGTGACATTCGAGTTGGGAATCGGCCTTCTCATCCAGATCCTTGTCAAATCCAAGCGCGTATTTAAAACCACTGCAGCCACCCCCGGTTACCCCGATACGCAGGAAGATACCTTCATCATACTTCTGGTCTTCAATGATTCGTTTTACTTCCTGGGCGGCTTTTTCAGAAAGGCTCACTGACATCTATTGGGTACTCCCTGAAGAAACTGGGCTACGAAGCAGACTACCAATAGCATAAACCATTCGATAATCGGAGTGAAGAGCTTTTGGGAAGTTTTCAGTGCCTGCACCGTCAAAACGATAGCAAGCGGAACGTCAACTTCCCAGGGTCCGCAATCTCTGCACGGCATCGGACACTGCCCCGATAGCAAAGTCGACTTCTTCACCCGTGTTGAAACGCCCCAAACTGAACCGCAGGCTGCTCCGGGTCGCATCGTCATCGCACCCCAGAGCACGCAGGACATGACTTGGTTCCGGCTCGGAAGAAGTGCAGGCACTGCCACTGGAAACGGCCAGGTAACCCATGCTCATCATCAGCGACTCCCCATCAACGCCAGGGAAACACATGTTCAAGTTTCCCGGAAGCCTTCCGGCCTTCCCACCCAGCAACGGACCATTGAGAGAAATATTCTGGACAGACCTGGTGAGACCCTCGTAGAGTCGGTCGCGCAAGTGCCCGATGCGCTGGGCCTCTTGAGGCAACCCTGCCTGACACAATTCGATAGCCCTGCCAAAACCGACGCATCCGGCGACATTCAACGTCCCACTTCGCAAGCCCATTTCCTGTCCGCCCCCGGTCAGCAAAGGCTCCAGGCGCAAGCGATGACTTCCACGACGCACGTACAGGGCACCGATTCCTTTCGGCCCGTAAATCTTGTGGGCTGTGAAGCTCATCAGGTCGACACCCAACGATGCGACATCGA
>PBTE01000135.1 GCA_002726515.1 Planctomycetaceae bacterium
CACTGGATCGTTGTTTTCCACCTCGGAAGTCACCTGTGAGGAGTCTTCGTTGGTGGGGTCCGGGGTGGATTGGGGGAACACGACGATGTCGAGGACAGATTCGGTGCGGCGTTCATAGCCCAGTTTACGGACGACCTCGAGGATCTCGCTGCAGGTGGGAAACATGCGTCCATTCTCCCGTTTGTATTCGTCGAGTGCGTGCATGAACTCAATTTCTTCGTCGGAATAATCACGCTCGCAAGTCGTGGGATCGATTTGACGACGTCGACTTACCTTGCGTCGTTCACGCTGTCTGAGTTCGACGGCAACCGGTATTTGGTTCTTGCGACGATCAACTGCAGTACGTTGGTCTGATTTGCGACGATCAACGTTGACTTCGGAAGTTTTGTTTGCGCCTTTTTTCTTGGCCACGGATGAAGTCTCCCATCTAGTGCGAGGTTCGGGGGGGTCTGGCTGATTCCCTGGTTTGAAAAGGATCAGCCATAACACACGTACGATGGCAATTCCGTTTGCCTGGATTGGCCGAGTGCTGGGAGCACTGACTTAAAAAGGATCATCGGCCTCCTCGCTGGGAGAATGTACGCTTTAGGAAAACTGTTCGGATTTGGCAAAACCGACGAATACGTCGATTATTACGTTTACCACATGGATTGCGGAGTGACCCGGCAGGCAATTGTCAGGATTTGTAAGACCGCTACCCGTCGCGACGGACAGAAGCAAACGAGGCAGGAGAAAGGTAGAGGTGAAAACGGGCTTGGCCGGGTGAAACGAACGTATCGAATCACTTGGTGAAGAATTTTTTTAGCATTTCCTGAGCCGCTTCACGACTGTCTTTGGCTGGTGCTTTGCCAATCCGGGGCAGTTTTCCTGCATTCTTGTTGAATTTAGGTTTTTCCTGGGAAGAATTGGGCCGACCATCGATAGTGGTATCCCCGGGATTTGTGCTAGTTTCGTTGACTGGAAGCTGCTCCGTTTCATCCAACTTGAACTGGCGTGTTTCGGGATCGGCCCTGCGTTCGGCTCTCTCGTGTTCATCCACCTCGTCCAGCCAGGATCCGACGTTGAAATCAGTTGCCGAACCCGTTGGATTCTGGCTCGTTCGTTGGATCACATCGGCCATTCCTTGAACTTCTGGACGTTTGGTACTCGTTTTCGAATCGATCAGCAGTTCGAATTCCAGGGGGCCGACTTCCAGGTGGTCTCCGTTTTGCAGACCGTGATCGGCCTCAATGCGTTCACCATTTACGAAAGTTCCGTTCTTGCTGCCCAAATCGCGGACCATCACCTGAGAATCGGTAATAGTAATCAGACAATGTTTGCGGCTGATAATTTCAGTTCGCGGGCGCAGGTCACATTCTTTACCTCGCCCAATCAGCAGTTCAGGTCCTTGGACCGGTAGCAGCTTATCCTTGCGTGAGCCTTTGAGTATTTTTAATTTGACTTGCATGCAAGGAATTCCTGTGACTCCAGGGATTGTCGACACTCACTTGTCAGGCGGTACGATTTCGAACCGGTAGCAGGGAATTTTCTGGTAGTCAAGAATGCGACTACACGGTCGGATGTTCACTGCGAAATCGGGACGAAATGTTCAGCCAAGCTGCAAAGACAAGAATAAATATGGGACGATTTCGGTAGGGGAATTCAGTGCTTTGGCTGGGTCACTTTGTCCAGGAGGAGAAAACCTCTTGTGATGGGGTAAGAGAACTCACGGCAAGAGTTTTTCCGACACTTGATGATACCAGAAAGACAGGCCGCGGTCAAACCTTGAAAACCTGTCTTTCTCTTGTTTTAGCGTCGATTCATCCAGTTGTGACAACCAAATTTATCATTAACGAAAGATTTTGCCCAAGCCGATTCTTCTTCACTGCAGGTAGTTTTTTTCTGTTGGAGATTCAAGTACTGTTCTATGACCGGAAGCCACGCTGAAATCAAACGATCTGCGGAAATCCGCAGACCTGTGAGTTCTTCGATTCCCGGGAGTTCCGGGGCATGTACCGATTTGGTCAGCAGAACGCTTCCGTGTTGGAGCAAGGCAGTTCGGTGCCGTCGCTGAGCACTCCCTCCGATTTTGGCTCCGGCACAGATGACGTCCCCCGGCGCGCGACGTTGAAAACAAAGAAAAGGTTCTTTCTGTCGTGGAACCTTGAACGTGCAGGGACAGGAGGAACAGGTGACGCCAAGTTGTGAAAGAGCTTCGATCAGAGAATCATGCAACAACTCGTAAAATTGTGCTGCCTTGTTGCTGAGACGGTTTCCGATGGGTGTTGTGAAACTGTAGGTCAATTCCTGGTCATGAAGTATGGCTCCTCCGCCGGTGCTACGTCGAACCAGGTCGCAAGTTCTGCTTGCCTGGTGTTGATTCCGTTCGATGTGGTGTTGAAAGTACCCCAACGACAGTGTCGGCTCGGACCACTGATAGAAACGCAGCGTTTCGCGTCCTGTCGGTTGACTTGCCGAATGCAGGAGTGCTTCATCAACGGCCATGTTATGAGGGCCAACATTTGGTCGATCAATGATGACTCGTAGAGTTGAAATGTTTGCACCTGATTCAGGAGGACGAAGGAGATGAAGTGAGGTGGAGGGAAGATGAAACGAATCAAGGGAAGTCTGCAAGACGCAAGAGGTACGCCAGACGCCTACCCCGCCGGTTTCCAGCGAGTGACGGGGTGTCGTGCAGCCTGAACCTCGTTAGGACGGCTGATCCAAGTTGAGTGGGGTGCTTCATGTAGCAGTTCGGAGGGCTCGTCCGTGATGCGAAACAATGTTTCGGCGAAAGCGTCTAAAGTGGTTCGGCTTTCCGTTTCTGTCGGTTCAATCATCATGGATTCTGCCACTGTTGTTGGAAAGTAAACGGTGGGAGCGTGAAATCCAAAATCGAGCAAACGCTTGGCGATATCCATGGCACTGATTCCTTTGTCATTCTTTAACTGGGAAGCAGTCGCTACGAATTCGTGCATACACCGATTCCCCTGGGGAACCGGGAGAATATGTCTTACGCGCGACAACACGTAATTGGCATTCAATACCGCGTTTTGAGCGACCTGCTTTAATCCATCAGGCCCGTGCGTTCGAATGTAGGCGTAGGCTCGCACAAGGACTCCCACGTTCCCGAAAAAGCTGCGTACCTGTCCGATCGACTTAGGTCGGTCGAAATCCAATCGATAGAGATCCTGGTCGTGGACAACGTTCGGAACGGGCAGGTACGGTTGCAGAAAATCAACGACGCAGATCGGTCCCGCTCCGGGACCTCCTCCTCCGTGTGGACCGCTGAAAGTTTTGTGTGGATTAAAGTGCATCATGTCGGCACCGAAATCCCCGGGACGAGTCATTCCGAGAATTGCGTTCATGTTAGCACCGTCCAGGTAGACCAAGCCGCCCCGTTCATGAACCGCGTTGACGATTTGGCCGATTTCTGATTCGAACAAACCTAGCGTATTGGGATTGGTAATCATTAGCACACCGACCTGGTCGTCCAACTTGTTGTGCAGGTCCCGCATGTCGACATAGCCGCTTGGCAAGCTTTTGATTGCAATTGTTTCAAAGCCGGCCATGGCGGCACTAGCGGGATTGGTTCCATGAGCGCTGTCAGGAGCCAGGACCTTGGTTCTCCTTTGGTTGTTGTCACGAAAATAGGCGGCAGCAACCATCAAAGCGGTGAGTTCACCATGTGCTCCGGCGGCGGGCTGTAGGGAAACCGCGGGTAATCCCGAAATCTCGGCCAGCATCTGCTGCAGTTCATGGAGCAGTTGCAGCATTCCCTGAATCGTTTCTTCCGGCTGGAAAGGGTGGAGTTCAGAAAAACCCGGTAGCGCCGCAAGTCGCTCGTTGCGCTTGGGATTGTACTTCATCGTACAGGAACCCAGCGGATAAAAGTGAGTGTCGACCGACATGTTCAAGGTGGAAAGATTCGTATAGTGGCGAACAACATCCGGTTCGGAAAGTTCAGGCAATTCTGGTGGTGAAGTGGCAAACGCCGAAGTCGGCAACATGTCTTCAATGTTCTGTTCCGGAACATCGCACGCGGGCAAACGGGATCCTTCGCGATCTGGTTGCGAAAGCTCAAACAAAAGTTTTGTTGCGAGTCGATTACGCATGGAGGATTTCCGAGGGGGTGTTAACAGAACCTAGGCAAGTCGCCAGTTGGTCAATCTCGGATTTTGTTCTTTTTTCCGTTACGGTTACTAGGAAGCAATCGGACAATTCCGGAAACCATTTTCCCAAGGAGACTCCGGCCAGGATTCCTTGCCGGCTCGCTGCGTTTAACAACTGTTGAACCTGGCCATTCCCATCACGAACGACAAATTCTTTGAAAAATGGTCGAGCGAAGGCGGATCCCAAGCGGGAAGTATTCCACAAACAATCAGCAGCATAGTGTGCCTTTTGCATTGACAAAGTTGCTGTGTCTGACAATCCTTTCGGACCCATCAGAGCCAAATAGACGCTGGCTCGCAAAGCGAAAAGCCCTTGGTTGGTACAGATGTTACTCGTGGCTTTTTCTCTTCGTATGTGTTGTTCACGAGTTTGCAGGGTGAGCACCCAGCAGCAGCGCCCACGGCGGTCTTCCGTTTGTCCCACGATTCGTCCCGGCATCCGGCGCACGAACTTTTCGCGACAAGCCAGAATGCCCAGGTAGGGGCCACCAAATTGCATCGGCGTGCCCAATGACTGGCCTTCAGCCACAGCCACATCCGCGCCAAGGTCTGCGGGTCGCTTCAGGAGCCCCAGGCTAATGGGATCAAAAGACTGCACTAATAGGGCACCCTGGTCGTGTGCAATCTGTGCAATTGCCTCGACCTCTTCGAGACAGCCGAAAAAATTCGGATGCTGAATCAGAACACAGGCGGTTGTGTCGTCTACCACAGCTGCGACCTGTTCAGGTGCGACGGTTCCTTCGGGTGTGGGAACGGTGACCAACTCCGTTTCCAAATTCTGGAGGTACGTTGCGGTGGTCTGACGATACTCCGGATGTACACTTCCCACCGCGACTACCTTGCTGTACCTGCGCGTGGCAGAAAGGCACATCAACACGGCCTCGGCAACCGCACTTCCTCCGTCGTAAAGGCTGGCATTGGAAACTTCCATGCCTGTTAACTGACAAATGAGCGATTGGTATTCAAATGTCGCCTGCAGGTTGCCTTGACTGACTTCGGGCTGGTAGGGAGTGTACGATGTATAGAACTCGCCGCGCGATGCGATTGCATCTACCGCTGCGGGAATGAAATGGTCGTAACTTCCTGCTCCCAGAAAACAAATCTTCTGACCTGCAGCGTAGTTTCTGGCTGCCAGGTTCGTCATGTGCTGAGTCAATTCCAGTTCGCCCATCGCGGCGGGCAATTGGAGATCCTCCGCCAGGCGAATTTCTGCTGGTATTTGTGAAAACAGTTCGTCCACATCCTGGATGCCGATGGCATCGCACATTTCCTTTTGCTGCTGGGGAGTATTGAAGAAATAGGTCATGAGGAGTTGGTGGGTAGGTGCTTGATCAACTCAATTCATCGCCGTTGGCTAATCTTTCGCCGTCCGCTGTGTTGGACATCAGCCATCCGAGCACTGTTTTTGGTAGGAATCAGCATCCAGCAGGTCGGCGAGGCCACCCTCGTCGGTGAGTTTGATTTTGGCGACCCAACCCTTACCATACGGGTCCGTGCTCAAAGCCTCCAGATCATCTGCCAGGCTCTCATTCACCTCGATCACTTCTCCTTCGATGGGCGAGTATAGATCGCTGACGGCCTTGACTGACTCAACTTCACCGAACGATTCACCAACAGCCACCTTTTGGCCGATCTCGGGAAGTTGAATATAGACCAGGTCCGTTAGGGCTTCGACCGCAAACGCCGAGATTCCGATGGTTGCAATTTTGTCTCCATTTTGTTCTGCCAGGTGGAGCCATTCATGCGTTTCTGCGTAAAGGAGTTCTTCGTGATTCACTTTTGTTCGCCTCCGTGATTACTTCCGTCGATAGAATGGCAGTTTGACAACACGAGCCGCCACGTTTTTCCCTCGAATGTCGACATGTAACTTCGATCCCTCGGTTGCGACCTGAGGGGTTACATAGGCCATGGCCAGGGGGACTTCCAGTGTAGGAGAAAAGGTGCCGCTAGTGACATGCCCTACCTCGGCACGATCTGACAAGACCCGGTATCCTTCGCGGGGAACCCTTCGTCCTTCAAGTTGCAAACCGACACGTCGTGGCTGTCCGAGTTCGTATTGGATCATCTGAAGCGATTCTCGGCCAATGAAATCACGGCCTTGCAGGTTCACCGCAAAACGAAGATTTGCCTGTAACGGGTTGATCTCTTCGGTCAGTTCGTGGCCGTAGAGTGGCATTCCCGCTTCGAGTCGCAAGGTATCACGTGCTCCCAGACCTGCTGCTTGCGCTCCGTAATCCGGATCGCATTCCAGGATGGCATTCCACAATTCAAGTGCGATCTCCGTTGGTAGGATAAGCTCAAATCCATCCTCTCCGGTGTAACCAGTTCGACTCACCAGCACCCTCGTATTGTGGAAAGTTCCACGTTGGGATTGATAATATTTGAGTTTTGTGAACGAGTGGTCCGGCGGCGCGGCGATCACCCGCGGAATGACTTGGACTGACAGTGGACCCTGAACAGCAATCATCGCTGTCGTTGCGGTAAGGTCTTCCAGTTCTACCTCGAACGCATGACTCTGCTGTTCAAGCCAGCTTGCTATTTTGTGACGGTTAGCGGCGTTGACGACCAGAAGCCAGTGAGCGTCCAGTTGGTCAGCAAAGCGATATACCAGCACGTCATCCAGGATGCCTCCTGATTCATTGCACAACAGGGAGTATCGGATGCAGCCTTCGGCAAGGTCAGTCATCTGCCTTGTTGACAAATGATCCAGGAATTCAACACGATCAGGTCCACCGATGCGAATCCGTCCCATGTGAGAAATGTCAAACACGCCAACATGACAACGCGTAGCCCGATGTTCAGCAACGATCGACGAGTACTGTACCGGCATCGACCAGCCGGCAAAATCGACCATACGACCGACATGGCTGACGTGCCACGAATGGAGCGGAGTTTGTGCCAGGGTGCTGGTCATCCTGGTTTTTCCTGGTTGTGGAGCGTTAGCTGGCACGCTGCGAACCTGGCCGAGCGGTGTGCTGCAGGTATCTCATCTGTTTTGGGCGGCAGGTAGTTTTTCAAAATCCTTTTGTTTGCGGTACAGGTTGACATTTCTCGAGGCGTTGGCTGCCGATTCTCTCTCATTTAGATTGTCCATCACCCGCGTGCTGACACCTTACCTGTTAATAAATAAACGATGAAAGTCTTTGCCGATGACCGCCTCATTGTCATATGAACGTGGACTTGGCAAGGAGCCCCCAGGCGTCACGCTCTGGTGGCCGCGCCGAGCCAGGGGGGATTTTATCCTATCGGGCGCAGGTTTCCAGGGGCGAAAGCAATTGTGATCCCGAGCGGGCCATCTGCTGTTTGACAGGCCACAAACGGTTAATGCAACGACTCAGCGTTTTTTTTGTTTGGCCGTGACCTTCCCGCGGGAACGACGGGTCCTCTGTCCTTTTCCCTTACGAGTGGATGTTTTCTGTTGGGTCTGCTGCTGCCCAGTCCCTTTGGCAGCCTTCTTTCGCGAGTTTGGGGATTTTTTGGCCTGCCGTTTTACGGTTTTTTTTCCCTTACCCGCCCTTTTCGGTTTGACCAGGAGCAAATCAAGCTGACGGGCGTCGACATCGACCTGCGCGATCTGGACAGTGACGATGTCTCCCAGGCCGAAACTGTTATTGGCCCCATAACCGACCAGGCTGCGCGTTGTTCGGTCAAAGCGGTAATGGTCATCCTGCAGCGAATTGACATGTATCAAGCCTTCCGCGGGCAATTCAGTTCCCTGGGCAAAGATGCCGAATTCCTCCACGCCTGTCACAACCGCTTCCATTTCATTACCGATGCGTTGACTGAAATAGTTGAGTAACTTGAGTTTGGTTAATTCTCGCTCAGCTTCCTCGGCACGTTGTTCCCGTTCCGAGCAGTGTTCGCCTTCCATAAGCATTCGTCCGAAATCCTGCGAAGGCCGCTTTTTACGGAAGACAGCATCCAACAGTCGATGCACGGTAAGGTCCGGGTAACGACGAATAGGTGATGTGAAGTGGCAATAGCATTCACTCGCCAAGGCATAATGCCCCTCTTGCTGGGGGCCATAGATTGCCTTTTGCATGCTGCGGAGTACGGCGTAATTCACTGCTCGTTCCTGCGGCAAACCACGCAAGTGTTCTAAAACACGTTGTAGTTCAAAACGACTTTTCAGGCTGCGGCTATCAATTCCCAGTTCTCGCACGAAGTCTGTGAGACCCTTCATTTTCTTTGGATCCGGCGATTCATGGACCCGCCGTAAAAACAGCCAGTCGCGATCCTGAAAGAATTCGGCGACCGCCTCGTTGGCGGCCAGCATAAATTCCTCAATCATCTGGTGGCTTTCCGTGTGTTCCAGAAGGTGTGCCCCACAGACGCGGCCTTTCTGGTCGAGGTCAATCTTGGTTTCCGGTATCGACAGTTCCAGTGCTCCGCGTTGATAACGACGTGCTCGTAGGACCTTGGCTAATTCACACATATGGCCAAGCAATTGGAAAATCTCTGGTGGGAGTTTGCGTTTCCATTTTGAGGGCCGTTGCAAGAAATCATCGACTTCTTCATAGTTGAAACGATGTGAACTGCGAATGGCAGCGGAACAGGGTTCCGTTCCAACACGCGTCCCCTCAGGTGTGAATTCGATAAAGACTGTCTTGGTGTAACGCACGCAATTCGGTTGTAAGCTGGCAAGATTATTGGAGATGATTTCGGGTAGCATGGGGATCACACGATCCGGCAGGTAAACGCTGGTGGCCCGCTCACGAGCTTCGCGATCGAGCGCCGAACGCGGACGCACGAAATGTGAAACGTCGGCAATGTGTACTCCTAATCGCCAGTGGCGCTTGTGAATTTGCTCGAGTGAAATCGCATCATCAAAATCACGAGCATCCTGCGGGTCGATTGTGATGACGACGCGGTCAGTCAGGTCGACTCGATCATCGGGAATCGATTCATCAAACAATTCTGCTTGCCGGCGGGCGTCGTCGAGGACAGATTGGGGGAATTCTTTCGGCAGGTTGAATTCCCGAATGATCGAGAGAGTGTCGACCCCGGGAGCCCCGCGCTGGCCCAGCACTTCCGTAACAACACATTCTCCATTCCGTATGTGCGAAGGGAAACGCACCATTTCCACGACGACTTTATCGCCGGGACGGGCGTTCTTGGTCCCTGCATCTCCGGCCAGGATCGGGCTGCCGAAGACAGTTCCGTCAATACGCACCAGGCCGGTCCCGTCACGGGTGTCGTAAGTCCCCACGAACCGGTGGGTCTTTCGCTCGATGACCTCCACGATCTCACCGCGCAATTTCCCCATTGGCCCTCGTGACTTATTCAATCTCGTCAGGACGAGGTCACCATTGGCCGCATCTTTTGTTTTCCGTTCGAGGACGTAAATGTCTCCGGAGCCGTCTTTCGCACCTCCCTGCGGCCGCACGAATCCAAAACCGCTTTTGGTTTTGCGAAATACGCCCGCCACTCGATTGTGGCTGCCTCCCTGGCCATGGTGTACCAGGTGGTTTGAGCCGTAGCGGAGTTCGCCCCGTCTGACCAGGCGCTTGATGGCCTGCTTTAACTCGCGATGCTGCTTGTCGCTTAAATGAAGTTTCCGGGCGATCACGCGAGGTTTGACGGGTTTGTAGTTCGCGCGTCCGACGTATTGCAGGAGTCGTTGTTCCAGCGTCTGTTGGTCCATGGAGGAGTCGCTGAGGGGGCGCTGGGACGAGGAGTTGGCGAACGCAATTTCCTGTCTCCCGTCCGTCGTCCTTTTTCCCGTTTTCTTTTTTCTTCTGCCTGGATTCAAGTCTGACTACCCTTGAACAACTTGCGATTGAGGTGGGAATGATAGATAGTCCAGTTGCTATCAGAGTTGTAGTCTTCCCGGAACAGTTGTTCCAAGCTTTGAATTTTTGAATCGAGGCTGTCCAGATAGTGCAACGCGATTGCTTCAAGTGTCATCGGCAGTTTGGAACTGCCATATTGGTATTCGCCATGATGGCTGACGATCATGTGTTTAATCCTCAAGGCAAGCTCACTGGGAAACTTTTCACCTGAAAGTTCCTCGGCCTCGTGGATCTTCTGTTCAAACAATTGAGTGCCGATGATCAGGTGTCCGATAAGTTGTCCTTCGTCGGTATAGGCCAACTCGGGTTCACAGGAGAGTTCCCTGGTTTTGCCGACATCATGCAAAAAAGCCCCTGTCGTGAGTAAATCCGTGTCGATTTTCGGATAATGCTGACCGATCATCAGGGATAATTCCATCAAGCTCAGGACATGGACCAGAAGCCCTCCTTCATACGCGTGATGGATCTTGATACCTGCTGGAACTCGTACAAACTGCTCCATGAAGTCATCATCCATCAAGAAGCACTCGGCCAGATTCCGTAAATGTATGTTCTTCATGCCCAGGAGGATCTCTTTCAGCCGGGCCTGCAATTTTTCGACGTTGTGAGAGCCCACGGCTACAAATTCCGTATTGTCCACGGCCGTTTTGTCCACACGTTCGAGTTGCGTGGCGATGATCTGAATCGAACCGTTGTACAATTGGGCGTTGCCCTCGATTTGAACGTAGTCTCCGTTCTGGAAACTACGATAAATTCGATCGCTGGCGTTCCACATCATGGCGGTGACCGAGCCTGAGCGATCGCTTAACTGGACCTGCAGGTAAAGGTGACCATTGCGATTGGGGCGCAATTGTTTGCATGAGGCGCGAAATACTTCGTCGACTTCCTCGGCGTCACTCAATTCGTTAACGAAACGGCGGGACACGTGGCAGACCTTTCTGGATTCCAGTAATTTTGGCCGCGATCCGGGCGACATTGGATTTTAAAGTGCTCGTGCCGGCATGTATAGGTGCGGCGGTGCTGCCGTTTGGTTTGACTCCAGGTGAAGTCATCGTAAATGAGAACGAATACAGCAGGTGAAGTGGATTGATGAAGCGAGGTGGTATAAGAACAGGTCTGGGAAGGTCCAAAACCGGTGTACGCTTTCGGAGTGCGACCCGCCTACCAGTCTGTTCGGGGCGAGATCCTCCTGTTGCCCGATACGCCGATCTTGCCCATTGCCATGTGACTCTTTTACAATGTTCCTTGTCAGGCCGTCCTTTATATCCAAATCTGCGAGTGAAGTCCCAGCATGTCCAAACAAAACAAGCACGGTATCAATCCGACTCGGCAAGAAGATTTCCCAGAGTGGTATCAGCAAGTTATCAAGGCAGCTGATCTGGCCGAACCGTCACACGCCCGCGGTTGCATGGTGATCAAGCCTTGGGGCTATGCGATTTGGGAAAACATGCAACGCGTTCTGGATCGCAGGTTTAAGGAGACTGGCCACGAGAACGCCTATTTTCCAATCTTTATACCGCTCAGCTTTATGGAAAAAGAAGCGGAGCACGTCGAAGGGTTTGCCAAGGAGTGTGCCGTCGTCACTCACCACCGGTTGGAACCGGGACCCGATGGAGGTTTGGTTCCCACCGGAGAGCTTGCGGAACCTTACATCGTACGTCCTACGAGCGAAACGATCATCGGTGCGAAATACGCTGAATGGGTGCAGTCTTATCGCGACCTCCCCATTTTAATCAATCAATGGGCTAACGTCGTCCGATGGGAAATGCGCACGCGCATGTTTTTGCGAACGGCTGAATTCCTCTGGCAGGAAGGACATACAGCGCATGCGACGCAGCAGGAAGCCGTGGAAGAAACGGAAAGAATGCTCGATGTCTATGCGGATTTCGCGGAGAACTACATGGCGATGCCGGTGCTTAAGGGAGAGAAAACCGAAGGCGAGCGATTTCCGGGTGCCGTGTCCACTTACAGCATCGAGGCCATGATGCAGGATGGCAAAGCTTTGCAAGCTGGAACATCCCATTTTTTGGGTCAAAATTTTTCTCGTGCGCAGGAAATTAAATTTCAGGATGCGGAAGGAGTCGAGCAATTTGCTTGGACAACTTCCTGGGGAGTCTCAACTCGATTAGTGGGAGGCCTCATCATGACCCATAGCGATGATGATGGGTTGATACTTCCTCCACGTCTGGCGCCTTTGCAGGTGGTCATTCTGCCCGTCTTGCGAAAGGACGCTGATCGCGCCGGAGTTCTGGAATACTGCCACCAATTGAAACAAGATTTGGAGGAACAGCAGTTTGGAACAGAACGAGTACGGGTGAAAATTGACGACCGCGACTTGGGAGGTGGGGTAAAAAAATGGCAATATGTCAAACAGGGAGTTCCATACCGGCTGGAAGTGGGACCACGTGACATTGCTGACAACAAGGTATTTATGGGAAGACGTGACACGGGAGAAAAGGCAGCGGTCGATCGCGCCGCATTTGTCCAGACGATCGGAGAACAACTGGAAGAAGTGCAACAGGGACTGTTCGATCGAGCATTGAAGCTGCGCGAAGATAACTCGACACGGATTGATAATAGCGACGACTTTCGATCCTACTTTACTCCTCGGGATCCAGAGAAACCGGAGATGTACGGCGGGTTCGCCTGGTGTGATTGGTGTCCGGATCCGGCAGTCGACCAACTGCTCAAGGAACTCAAAGTCACCTTGCGTTGCTTGCCCCTGGGTGCGCAGGATTCACTTGGCAAGTGCATCTTTACCGGGAAGCCGAGCCAGGGCAGGGCAGTGTTTGCGAAATCGTACTAGGTGAGCCTGCGCAGGATAAGGACAGAAGCTGGAGGGAAGACGGACGTGGGACGAGAAATGGGAAGGTGAACACCTCGCCATTCGGGTACCCATCCAACATCATGGGCATCGTTCGACAACCGACTTCCGTTCTTTTGATTCTGGCGATCTTCAGCCGGCATGATGCAGCCATACAATGGGCACTTGATCAGGCGATTCAACACTGGGGAAGAGTGGCACTGGCCAGCGAGCCGTTTGGCTTCGGCGAGACGGATTATTATCAGTCCACGATGGGAGACGACCTGGTCAAGCAATTCTTTGCATTTGAAAAACTTGTCGATCCCGCTCAATTGGTGGAGTTCAAACATCAAACGAATGCTTGGGAATCAGCATATGGCCGCAAGCGGAAGATGCCTGAGGAGCGTCCGGTGAACTTGGACCCCGGTTACCTGACGGGAGCCAAACTGGTATTAGCGTCGACGAAAGACCATGCTCATCGAATTTACCTGGCGAAAGGGATTTATGCGGAAGTCACTTTGCACTACACCAGGCGAATTTGGGAACCCCGTGACTGGACCTATCCAGACTACCGTCGAGCCGATTACCATGAATTCTTTGAACACTGTCGTGTCTACTACCGTGAGCGATTGGCTGCTTTAAACCTATGAATGTCACTGACATCGTCTATCTGGTTGCGGGTGCGGCAATTCCCACCTTTATTTTCAGTTGTCTCCTAACATTTGGGATTCGGCGACTGGCTCCCCGTTGGGGATTGGTTGATCGCCCCGGCGGTGAACGCAAACAGCATCAACGGGTGACTCCCTTGGGTGGTGGCTTGGCCATTTGGTTCAGCGTAGTACTGTACTTCGGCCTGCTTCATTTCCTTCTGGTGGTCTTGTCAGTGACTGAAGAAGGCCACCCGCTGAAAACACTGGCTCAGTCGCTTCCCTTCTTCGGCTTGCTGAGTGAACATGATGCAGGATTGCGGTCCAAGCTACCCGATGTGTGGTTCATTCTGGGATCGGCCACGGCTCTCATGTTGCTGGGTCTGGCTGATGATCGTTTTCAACTGGGTTGGAAAATTCGCTTGTCGGCGCAGTTTTTCGTGGCTGCCCTCGGTGTCTACTTGTTCGACCATTGGCGTTTGACGATCTTTCTCCACTTGCATTTATTAACGGCCTGCCTGTCAGTGTTCTGGATTGTGGGCTTGTTGAACGCTTTCAACATGTTGGACAATATGGACGGGCTCTCCGCAGGAGTCGCAGGTATTTCGGCGATCATGTTGGCGGCTGCTTTGCTACTCGGTCCGGAAACAGGGGACAACGATCCGCAACTGTTCGTGGCGGGGTTCTTGTTAGTACTGGCAGGATCCGTTCTCGGTTTTTTGTGGCACAATCACCCGCCCGCGCGTATTTTTATGGGAGATGCGGGTAGCTATTTTGTGGGGTTTTGTATTGCCGTCGCCACGATTCTGGCGACGTTTGCCGGTCAGGGCAATGAATCGCGACATTCGATTTTAGCTCCACTCTGTGTCATGGCGGTGCCTTTTTACGACATGCTGACCGTGATTTGGATTCGTGTCCGAGAAGGTCGTAGCCCGTTCGACGCCGACCGTTGCCATTTTTCTCACCGACTGGTTGATCTGGGTTTCAGCCAGTCACTAGCCGTATACACGATCTATCTGTTAACGATAATTTGTGGAATTGCCGCCATGCTATTGCAGCAGGTCAAAGGTTGTAGTGCTGTGATGGTGATCCTACTGGTACTGAGCGTCCTACTGCTGATTGGTATTCTTGAGACGACTGCGCGGAAAAAAACGCATTCCAGTCATGACACGGCAAAAACAAAATAATCTGAATCTGCAGCGATCGCGGGACGTTTCTCAGAAGACCGAACGTGGTCTCAACCCGGTCTCCAGGCTGGAATCGATGTTACTGGTTGGATGGGTGGCTACCTTGGTTTCCACTCCGCTCATTCCCAGTGAGGCAGCCGAGGAACTTGGGACACACCTGGTTGTTGTCATGTTGCTATTACTGATTGCCTTGGTTTGGTTGGGCCAGGCGGTTTATCGAGGGAAGTTGGAAGCGTGTTTCGAGCCTGTAGGTACGGCTTTGATGGTTCTGGTCGGTTGGATGGCGGTGAGTGCCGTGGTGATGTCGCCCTACGGGAAACCCCGGTTTGCGATCAATGCCGTCTGGTCTGCAGTGGCTCTGGTGATTGGTTTTCGCATGTGTCTCCAACTAGTGACTACTTCTGCCCAGTGCAGAGCAGTGACTGCCGTCATGATCAGTTTGGCAGTCGGACTGTCGACCTATGGAATCTATCAGTACAGTGTCAGTCTTCCCCGGGAACGAGCCAGGTATTTAAGTGCAACACCCGAGGAACAGGCAGTCATTCGCACCTTGGCAGGTGTCACCGCACCCCAAGGATCACCGCACGCAATCCATTTCGAAAAGCGTTTGAACAGCCTTGAACCCTGGGCTACCTTCGGTCTTGCCAACTCGTTGGCGGGCTTCCTGGTTCCTTGGTTGGTTATTTTGTTGGCCACGGTGACGACTGGCTGGCCTGCAAATCAGGGAAGACTGTGCCGGCTGGGCGTCGGTTTGTTGGTCCTGTTACCGATCATTGTTTGTCTGGCGTTCACCAAGAGCCGCGCCGGCTATTTGGGCACGGTGCTGGGCGGACTGTTCTTGCTGCCTTCCGTGGTCATCCAAATCCAGGGCCGTCGTTTGTTTGGTTATGTTATTTGCGTGTTGATTGTTGGCAGTTGCGCATTGGTGGCCGGTGTTTGGTTGGTGGGTGCGGTTGATCTGGAGGTGTTGACTGAAGCACCCAAATCTTTAGCCTACCGGATGGAATATTGGCTTTCGACGGCTCGTATGATTCAGGAATCTCCCTGGTTCGGTTGTGGTCCAGGGAATTTTCAGGACTACTATCTACAACACAAACTGCCTCGTGCAAGTGAAGAAATCAAAGACCCGCACAATTTCATCCTGGAAATTTGGAGTACTGCCGGAACTCCCGCATTTCTCGCACTGGTCGTCGCGATGGTAAGCGGTTGCCACTTTTTTTATCACAGGTCTCGACGCCTCAAACAACAAAGTGAATTGACCGATCAGCCTTCAGTTTTAGGTGCCCGTGCTTCCTGCTCGTCCGGTATTGTGCCGATCTATCTGGGGGCGGTTGCAGGGTTGTTGCTGGCACTGCCTGTTGGGTGGATGATTGGCTACAGTTTGTCGTTGGAATTTCTGTTGACTTGTGTACCTGCCGCAGCAGTCGCTGGGTGGTTGTTGCTGCCTTGGGTGAAGGCAGGCCACCTGAACTGGAAGGTGGCCGTCGCAGCCAGTGTAGCGTCGCTAGTAAATTTGCTGTTCGCCGGCGGTATCCTGTACCTTGCAGTGAGTGGGTCTCTGTTGTTGGTAACGGCGTTGGGGATTCACTTGGTGATGGGAGAGTCGGGTCGACTGGCAGTTGTGGGTCGTGTCCGCAGCACCGCCGGGTTCCTGGTTGTGCTGATTTTGGTGCTGGCGTGTTATTTCACCGCCTATCGGCCGGTACTGGGAAGAGCAGATCCCTGGAACGGAAATTTCTGGAAATCGGTGGCTGATGAGCAGGTGACGACCTGGCTGAAAACCGGTAGTGATGATGCGCTCGCGGACTTTGATCGGGCGGTGGCGCACATCGAACGATTGGATCCCCATTCCAGTCAGGCACAGCGTCAGCTGGGAATGTGGTACCTGGTTGCTCGAAAACGGGAGGATCGCCCTCGTTTTCGGCTACTGGCTCTCAATGCGCTGCGCCGGGCCGCCGATCTTTATCCGGGAAACGCGATGGCGCACGCTGAATTAGCCTGGGCATTGCATGTTGCGGGACAGGATTTACCGGCAGCTAAGTCGGCCACGGAGGCCTTGCGTTTAGATAGAATGAATCCTCACCAGGAATTACGATTAGGAAGTCGGCGTCTTTTTGACGAACCAGCGGGAGGCTCGCTGACATCCGGCATGGAGGAGGTTCCGGCCGGGGGCAGCGCCGAACAGTACATGGAAGCGTTGAGCCATTCCGAGTGAAAGCGATTGTGAGTATCCTTCAACAATCAAATCGAGGACATGTGTGAAAGATTGGTTCATAGGAGCGGTAGTTGTTTTCCTGGGAACAGTCGCGGGTATTGTCTCGGCGATTTTCCAATTCCATCGTGTCGGCGAAGTCGATCATCACCTGCGTATCGCCCAGGTTGGTGGACCGGCTACACTTTCTCAAGGCACGGACGTTCCTTCCGCTACTGCTGTTCCAAGAGTCGAGGTGGAAGGAAGCTTGCTGCATGATTTTGGAACAATGGACGCAACCGGGGTCGGTTCCCATTCTTTTGTGTTTTGGAACAAAGGTGACGCACCGTTGCGTATTGCGACGGGATCGACGACCTGTAAATGTACCGTAAGCCAACTGGAAAAAAATGTTGTTCTGCCTGGAAAATCCGCAAACGTTACCTTGGAGTGGCGCCGGGCAGGGCTGGCTGTCAACTTCCACCAGAGGGCCGAGATAGCAACGAACGATCCAGACCAGCCGATCGTTCAGCTTTCTATTCGAGGTCGAATTCTACCGGCGCTGGTTGCTTCACCCAGTGAGATTGTGTTGCGGCGCGTCACGAACTCACGGCAGCACAAATTCTCGCTTGCCGTTTATTGTTATCGAGACGTTGATTTTCGCATTGAAGATTATGAGTTGCTGGACACGAAGACCGCCAAGTCATTTCAGGTCGAAATTGGACAACGATTGCCTGGCGAACAGATTACCGAAGAGCCATTTGTCAGGAGCGGCTACGTGATTCACCTGACAATGCTTGCCGGATTGGGGCCCGGGACGATTCGGCAGAAATTGCGTCTGAGGACCAACCTGAAGGATTTTCCGACGCTGGATATTCCCTTGGAGGGGAATATTGCCAGCGATATTTCCATCGTCGGACCGGACTTCGATCGCGACGATAACGTTGTCAGGGTCGGCACAATCAAGCCAGACGAGAGTGTGCGTAAAGAACTTTTCGTGTTGGTGAAGGGACCTTATCGGGATCAAGTCCAGTTGAATGTCGATGCAATTGATCCTGAGGGGATCTTGCAGGTCCACATCGGTGATCGGGCGGAATTACGGAACGGTCTTGTTCACAAATACCCACTCACGATAGAAATAGAGGCGGGGAACAGGGTTACCAGCCGTTTAGGGGGCGAAGCCGCTCCGATGGGTGAATTTCACATTATCACCACACATCCGCAGACGAAAGTAATTCCGGTTTACGTTCGTTTTGCAGTACAAGGTTGAAGCTGATGGTCGGTTTCGGGAACTGCATTCCGTATCGGGTGTTCGTCGCATCAAGCGTCGTTGGGCTACTCTTGGGATTTGTGGGATGCTCGGCGAAAGATTCTCCGGATAATGATTCTTTCCAGAACTCAACGGTGACCGATGGGAAGCCCGTTCATATTCCTGCCGGGAAAGAAACCGTTGTCCAGGTGAGGAATGAGGATTCAGAGAAGACCGACACGGAAAACGACGTCAGTGGCTTGTTCGACGAGCTGGCATTCAAAAAGTGGCCGGTGCCCGATTTTGCGCTGTTCATTACAGGCCGGCAGTACGGGTTCATCGAACCCTGCGGTTGCACCGGTTTGGACAATCAAAAAGGTGGACTTTCGCGTCGGCACAGCTTGTTGAATGACGTTCGTCAGCTTGGCTGGCCAGTGTTTCCTTTGGACATGGGAAACCAGGTACGTCGCACGGGCATCCAGGCAGAGATCAAATATCACATGACGATGGAAGCTCTGCGGGAATTGAAGTACGAATCCATTGTTTATGGACCAGATGATTTACGTCTCACGTTCGAAGAACTCTTGGTGGAGATCTATCCGGATGCTGAAGTAAGTCCTCTACCTTATCTCAGCGCCAATGTGGATCTGTTGGATTTTATTCCCCGTTACCAAGTCAAGGAGGTTGGCGGGCGGAGAATTGGTTTGACTGCGGTCCTGGGAGGAAGCCATCACGCACGAGTGGGTGGCGGAGAAGATATCCTGTTGACCGATCCGCAAGAATCGCTCGACGAAGTCTGGCCACAGTTGGAAAGCGAAGACTGTGACTTGTATGTTCTGTTGGCTCATGCCTCGATCGAAGAGTCGCAGGAGTTGGCACGTCGGTTTAAAGGGTTTTCAATCGTGATCACCGCGGGTGGGGCGGGAGAACCAAATTATCTGCCCGAGCCGATTGAAGGAACGGAGTCTGTTTTGATTCAGGTTGGAACCAAAGGTATGTATGCGGGAGTTTTGGGGTTCTATGGCGAGTCCCAGCCTCGCCTTCGCTATCAACGAATTGCGCTGGACGCGAAGTGGAAAGACTCTCCACAGATGATCAGGCTCTTGGAAAATTACCAACATCAACTGGAAGGCATGGGGTTGAAGGGGCTACAGTTAAACCCCGTAGCCCATTGGACGGGTCACGAATTCGTGGGAACGGATCAATGTGGTGGATGTCATGAACAGCCGCATGAAATTTGGCTTGAAACTGGCCACTCACATGCGACCGCAACGCTGGTGCGTCCCCCCGAACGAAAGGAAGTGCCACGTCACTTTGATCCGGAATGTCTGAGTTGTCATGTCACTGGCTGGAATTTTCAGGGTCACTTGCCGTACGAGACTGGTTATGTTGATCTCGAGGCTTCGGCTCATCTGCATGGCAATGGATGTGAAAACTGCCACGGTCCCGGTTCGGCCCACGTTGCGGCGGAACAGGCTGAGGAGGTTGTGGACGAAGACCAGTTAAACAAGCTGCGGGAGGAAATGCGGCTCACGCTTGAAAATGCAAGAGAGTTCTGCATGAAATGTCACGACTTGGATAATAGCCCCGATTTCGGAAAGGAAGAATCTTTCAATCGGTACTGGGAAGAGATTGCTCACTAGAGGCTTGAATCGCCAGGCGGCTAGTTTGCAGCCCGTAGCTCGGCCAGTTTCTGAGCGGATCCTACCAGTCGTTCCCAGTTTTCCTGAATGTATTCAGGCGGGCCGCCGATTTGGGCGACGACGGTTGCCACATTCTCTGTTGGTATCATTTCAATGGCATTCCAGGGGCAGACCGACAACTCGTAGGGGTTGGTTTTCTTTTGCGGAATGTGTACGCAGACCTCGCAGCCGGCACATCGTTCCAGGTCGATTTCACACCATCGTTGAATTCCCTTGAGAATTCCGCGATCGATTGTCTTAAGCTCAATACAGTCGACCGGACACACCTCGAGGCAGGACTCGCAGCCTGTACAGTTATCTGCATTGATTACGGCCAGTTCTTTGGGAACTTTTTTGCGAGCACCTTTTTTTGCCATCCACTCGTCCCTCGTTCGAACGTGCTGAAGAGATTGTAACCACTCAAGTTGCATGTTTCACAGCAGGCAACAATGCAGGTTTATTATAGGTAACCATCGGCCGTTTTCCAGCGGGTTTTGAGCTAATGTGGGATCCTGCTTGATCCGCCTTCCCCAGGTCCGAAGCGGCGGGGCATCGTGGCGGAAAAAATGGATCATGCCGCAATAGCTTCAACTCCCTTTGTTTATTGGCCCCTGGTGATGGCCTACTTGGGAATCGTTTCATTCTGAATCAGGTCTTCAAAAGTCTGTCGTGAACGAATCAGATGGGTTTTCCCCTTGTGGATGAGCAACTCGGCGGGAAGTGGCTTCGAATTGTAATTGGAAGCCATGACGTTACCGTAAGCGCCGGCACATTCAATCACGACCAATTGGCCCACTTCGGCGCGAGGTAATTCTCTGTGAGCAACAAATCCACCTTCTTCCTGGGTAAAGATGTCACCGGATTCACAGAGTGGGCCGCCGACAATCACCTGCTGCAAGTCGGTTGTTGGCCTCCCTTTGTTTCCGCCATTTTTGTCGCTCCGCGCACCGTCGGTGGGGACGACGGACATCGGGTGGTAAGATCCGTACAGGATGGGACGGGCCAAGTCGTTGAACCCTGCGTCCAGGAGGTAGAAAAGATTTTTCCCCATCGACTTGATAGCTCGTATTTCGGCAACCAGGTAGCCGCTTTCAGCTGTCAGGTATCTGCCGGGTTCGATTTCCAGGGACAGCGGGTGCTTGAATTGATTTTCGAGCCGTTTGCGAGTTCGATTCCACAAGTCAAAATAAGCCTGAATGTCGATCATCTCATCCGACTCGCGGTAGGGTGTGGGCAGTCCGCCACCAGCGCTGATGGATCGTACCGACGGCCCAACTTGGAGTGCTGTTTTTTCCAGTGCGCCGCACACTTGACTCAAGTGTTTTAAGTCGGTCCCCGACCCGATGTGCATGTGGATGCCGGTAACCAGCAAACCGTGTTGTTGAGCTTGCCGCAAGCAGTCGGGCACTTCTTCATGCCAGATACCATGTTTCGATTGTTCACCGCCAGTATTGGTTTTCTGACTGTGGCCGTGCCCGAATCCCGGGTTGATCCGGAGGGTGATTTCCGACGCTGTATTCGGTCTCTCCGGAGAGAGTCGTTGGGCAAGTTGGCCAATCATATCAGGGGAACCCAGATTGGGGTGGATACGATGTTCAACCACCAGGTCCAAGGACTCATGATCGAAGATATCCGCCGTATAGACGATAGGTGGAGGATCACCTGTCGCCTCGTATCCGGCGGCAAAGGCACGGTGGATTTCACCTGCGCTCACGGCATCCACCAGGCAACCCAGCCGACGGATTAGGTCCACGATTGCCAGATTTGAGCAGGCTTTTTGCGCATAACGAACCACGTCGAACGAGGCCAGGTCATCGACACGTCTTGCAATCTGGGCCCCGTCGTAGACATAGAGCGGGGTGCCGAACTGACGAGCCAGTTCAGCGACAGGAACATCAGCGATTTGTGTCCTCTGCGAAGAAAATTTGCGAGTGGAGCAACCGGTCGAGGAAGATGATGTCATGTTTACCGCGAGACAGCATAGAGTTAATGCAGGTCCAGGTGGATCATATCAGCTTCGGCTGACGTTTGGCAATCCTTGACCTTCAGGGTGGATTCACGGACAATCAAGGAGTTACCTGCACCAAGCTACGCGCGGCTTGCTTTGTTCCACCAACTTCTCGCTTTTTTCGGTGCAGGCATTGATGGGGGCTGAAAGCTTGGATTCCAGCGACAGTAGCACGTCTTTTCAACACGTTAGAGAAGAGCTCCAGCTAGAAATCGCAAAGGCTCGGTTGGAAGTCAAAGCAGCTCAACTCAGGTTGAGGGCATTGGAATTGGGGCGGCAACTGAAAGAACGCCGCAAACAACGGATTTTGGGAGACAGGGTCCAGTCAGCTTACCCAGTTCCAGAGCAGGATACCGGAGAACTGAGGCAAAGTACCGGTAGGAAATCGTTGCTGTGCGGACAGCGGGGGTCACTCCCCACGGTGACCCTGGGAAAGTCAGCGACCAGCGGGACAGTTGGCAAAGTCGCCAGTAGCAGCACCTTGTTCGAAGTAGAAGATTCAAGGACACCCCTATCCTGCTCCGCAGTTCAGGAGTCAGGCAAGGTGGAGACAGGCCAGTCCTTCTCCGAATTTCGATCAGGGTTCAAGCAGAGGCTCTCGCCGCCGGTCAATCCCGGTGGTGATGCCCAGCCTGCCGGAGTCGCACTGGAACGAAGTCAAGATTCCGCAACCTTGCCGGGAGGTCCTGCTGCTGCCGAACGGAAAATAGATGAGGTGAATTTCGAGGCTTTACCGGGTCAGGATACGACCATTTCCCCCGTGCATCGGGAATGGCCGGTGGTTTTACGTGGGATGCCGAGTTGGATGCTAAGTGGCTTGGTCCATGCCGTCATTCTGCTTGTTATGGCGCTTTGCTTGATCCCACTGCGCGTTAATTCCCACCAGGTTTTCATTACCGGTGAATCTGAATTCAGTCAGAGTGAGAATTTGGAAAAGGTTGAATTTGAGACCGAACGCTTTGAAGAGATGGTACCAGTCAAGGTTGAATCAATGTCGGCGGCCGAAACGGGCATCTCAGGACCTGTAGACTCCGCCGGACTGGCAGTTCCTGTCCTGCCTGGTGAGTTGGGATTGTCAGCCATTGATTCGATTGCCGCACTGGTGGGCAACAAATTGGATGCCAGCGGAGAGGGAACAGGACAGGTTGGGACTGGGAGGGGCGGAGCTCAATTTTTCGATTCCCAGGCAATGGGAAGCCGTTTTGCATTTGTCGTCGATCGCTCGAAAAGTATGCGTGGGGGCTCAAAATGGGAAGCTGCGTTAGACGAACTTCACGTGGCAATCAGTAGGATGGATTCAACTCAGTCTTTCTTCGTGGTCTTTTTTTCAGGGGAACCTACACCCATGTTCGGTCATGAACATCCGGAGCGCAGGCCGCTGCAAGCGACCGAAAAAAACGTTGTATGTCTGGAGAGTTGGTTGCACACCATAGAGCCAGCTGAAAAGAGACAGGCTCAGCATGTGGACCGGGCGCTGGACTACGTGATTGCAATGCGACCAGATGCGACTTTTCTTCTGACCGACGGTGAAATTGCCAAGAGTACGGAAACCTATTTGAAAGAGGCAAATCGGGTAAATTATGATCCCATCGTTGGCGAGTCTCGCCCCACGGCAATTCACACGATCGGTTTCAGCAAAGAGGGTGCCAAGACATTACAGCGCATCGCGGCGGATCACGGTGGAACGTATGTTTTTCACGCACCTTCGGGCTCCTAGCGAATCCTCTTTGCCAGCTTGACATCAGCTTCTTCAGTCGGTATCCTGACCAGCTTGGCTGTCTCTAAGTTCAAGTGACGGAACGTTTTTCGAGCGGCCGGGTCGGTTTTGGACTATCGAAATCCGACCGCGGGGTCTCTGTAGCCATTTGGTTCGGTCGACCTGAGAAACGGATGCAGCCAGCCAAGCTGGCTGTAGAGATCCTGGCGAAAACCACCAAGCGGGCAAATCCCCCCTGTAGAGAGGGGAAGCGAACGCTTTCACGGTGGTAGGACGTCCCACCAGTTTAACAATTCGGACAATTCGGACAATTCGGACAATTCGGACAATTCGGACAATTCGGTGATTACGTTGCCTGGGGCGACGGTAACAGTACGGACGGAACAAAATGAATCCCGCGGAAGTACTACGCGTTGTAGACGCAATCCATCGCGATAAAAAAATTGAGAAAGAGATTGTCTTTCAGGCCATTGAAGCTGCCTTGATATCCGCAGCGCGCAAACACTACGGAGAAGAGGCTGAAATCCATTTCGAGATCCATCGCGAAGGCGGAATCATTCAAGGTGTCTGCGATGGTGAAGTATTGGATCACGAGGAAGTGATTGGAAGAATAGGTGCCCAGACGGCGAAGCAAGTCATCATTCAGAAGATTCGTGAAGCTGAGCGAGACGCGTTGTATGACGAATACACTTCTTTGCAGGGCCAAATGGTGAGCGGAGTGATACAGAGAAATGAAGGCGGCGCCGCCACCGTTGCCCTCTCTAACGTCGAAGCCATATTGCCTCGCAGCGAGCAAATACCCGGCGAAAGCCATCATGCCAATGAACGGGTACGAGCTACGGTGTTTGATGTGCGCAAGCAAGGCAGTCGTGTAAAGGTATTACTCAGTCGTATACGCCCGCAGTTGGTTCAGTCGCTTTTTGAACAGGAGATACCGGAGGTTTCAGAGGCGGTGATTGCTGTAGAGGCGATTGCTCGTGAGGCCGGTTATCGCAGCAAAGTGGCGGTGAGTAGCACTGACGCGCGCGTGGATTGTGTTGGTGCCTGTGTCGGAGTACGGGGTAACCGCATTAAGAACATCGTTGATGAGTTGTCCGGCGAACGGATCGATATCGTTCGCTATAGTGAAGACAGGCAAGAGCTGATTCCCAATGCGCTTCAGCCGGCTGAAGTCGAGGAAGTGATTCTCTGCAAGATGATGGGGCGGGCTATCGTTCTGGTTCGCGAAGACCAGTTATCACTGGCTATCGGGCGGCGGGGTCAAAACGTGCGTTTGGCGAGCAAGCTGTGTGGCTGGGACATTGAGATCATGACCCGAGAGGAGCTCGAGGAGCAAATTGAGCGTGCTGTGCTGGGATACGGTTCTCTCGAAGGGGTCTCGGACGAATTGGCTGAAGCTCTTGTAGGGGAGGGTTTTCTGTCGTACGACGACCTGTCCGTGATTGAACCGGAAGACTTGATGCAAATGGGGGAATTAACGGCGGAGCAGGTGGATCTCATCGTGGAGCAAGCCGAGGCCAGGGCGGAGGAAGCTGAGCGGGCTGCGGCTGAGGAGCGACGGCGCCAGAGGGAGCAAGAGCGTCTCGACCAAGCGGCAGCCGCTAAGCAGTCCAGTGAGGAAGCAGTAGTTGAGCAGTCCAGTGGGGAAGCAGTAGCTGAGCAGTCCAGTGAGGAAGCGGTAGCTGAGCAGTCCAGTGAGGAAGCAGTAGCTGAGCAGTCCAGTGAGGAAGCAGCAGCTGAGCAGTCCAGCGAGGAAGCCACTGAGCAGTCCAGCGAGGAAGCAGCAGCTGAGCAGTCCAGTGAGGAAGCAGCAGCTGAGCAGTCCAGTGAGGAAGC